>CADATR010000003.1 GCA_902790885.1 uncultured Eubacteriales bacterium | reverse complement strand
CATCAGGTGAGCCACTCAAAGAAGTGGGCATCCAATATCCCGGAGACTGATGAGCATGGCGAGGTAGTGCTTAGAGCCAACGGCAAGCCGAAGTACAGGAAGTCCTACAGCATACTGCAGGATGAAGTGTATGAGCACATGATCAGTCATGGCTTCACAGGATTTGAACGCGGAGAGAGAGGCAGCACAGCTGAGCATCTTGACACTCTTCAGTTCAAGATCGAGAAGGACAAGGAAAGACTTTCCGAGATAGAGGGGCGCATTGAGCAGATGAAACTGCAGTATGAGCCGGCACTTGATGCTAAGACCAGGTATGAAGATATAGACAGTCTTGGGAAGAAGAATATCACAGGCAAGGTCGTTCTCTCTGGTGAAGACTATGAGGAGCTCACTTCTCTTGCTAAGGAAGGTCTGACGAGCAGGACAAGGCTGTGGGACATGCAAAGGACTATAGAGTACTACAGAAATGGCTTCGAGAGATACAGCACACGGTATGAGAACCTTAGCAGGCAGTATGAAGAACTTACCGAGAAGACAAGGCCGTTCCTTGATGCTATGGAGCACTTCCCTGAGCTGGTCACAGCTTTCGTAAACAAGCTGAAGGATCTTTTTAGGGACAAAGCTGCAAGAGAACAGGCCGAGAGAGAAAAGCTGATAGCTGAACGTGAGAAGCAGCGTGCTATGCGTAAACTCACGAACAAGGAACGGAACCTGGAGCGATAAACAATTTTTCCCCGCAAGCTGATAGAGTCAAAAAACGGACAGGGTATCCAGTACTATTTACTTGAACTTAAACGGATGTTCTTCGTATGTTGAGGGAGGATACCACTATGCAGGATCCCATAATTAGCAGGGTCATACTTGAGTTACCCGGCGGTGTTTTTGCGAAATTCAAGAACGCACAGTTCATCCCTGGATTCTATTTCATTCCGGAAAGCTTCCTTTTGAAGTGCGGTCAGGAGCTCTACTCTTTCCCGCGTGACTTCAACCAGCTGATGGTCGATGGTGATGCTCTTAATATGGTGGCAAGTGATCTGTTTACGGAATGCATCTCAGATTGCTATGCGTATATGGCATGGCCTTACCTATGCCCGGAGATTCCATATATGGAAATCTTCTCAGGGGATTCTCCGTCATGGAGGCTCGCCCATGCAGCAGGCATCTGGATAGAGGAACTCACCATAGTAGGACTGCTGCCGACGTTTGAAACTCTATTTCACAAGCCGAAAGAAAACCTTTATTTTGGTTTTGTTCCTATAGAAGATGTAAGTCTTTTTATGAGCATCATAGTTCCAATGGCTGTGAAAAGGCATGACATCCAGATCTTACTTGATACTGAGAAAGAATACAGATGTTTCGAAGACTTTGACTACCGTGAGAGTCATCAGAAGACGGACTTCTACCGCAAGTGGTACCACACAAGGACAAAGCATCCTCAGATATCTCTTGAGGGATATCAGGAACAAATGAAGGAGTATTATGACGACATTGATTGGGAGGTCCCTGACCCTGTCAGCTCTTTCGAAGAAGAGGTCGAAACAAGAGTTGATGTAAACAGGTTCCTGTCCACGATCGATGATAAGGACAAGCAGATATTACAGATGAGAGCAGAAGGCTATACCACTCAGGAGATCGCGGATAGGCTTGGCTACAAGACGCACAGCGCTGTAGTCAAACGCATAAAGAAACTTGGAAAAGCATACCAGAAGTTCTCCGGCCTCAACTTCGGCTTCGAATAAGTTATCACTAAGAAAGAACTAAATAAGTTATCGCTAAGGCTCCCCTTGTCGGGAGTCTTTTTTACGTGGAAAGAAAAAGGAGAATAATTAATGTTAGAAGATTTCAAAATCGTAGATGCTCAGGAGCTTCTTATGACTCCTATGAACAAGCCGCCGTTTCTTGTTGATGATCTGGTCCCAAGTGGGGTCAGCATAATAGCCGGAGATGAAAAGACCGGCAAGAGCTGGATGATGCTCCATCTGGCTCTGTGCATAGCCAAGGGAGAGGATTTCCTCGGGCACCCTGTAAGGCAGGGCAATGTATTCTATTTCAGTCTTGAGGACTCGATGGAAAGGCTTCAGGACAGGTTGTTCAGGCTGACTGATGAGATAGCTCCGGGAAAGGTGTATCTGGCTAACAAAAGCGAATCGCTTTCTGAAGGTCTTATTGAACGGATGACAAAGATCGTGGACCGCCTTCCGGACATAAAGCTGATCATAATAGACACTCTGCAGCTTGTAAGAGGAAATGACAAAGAACTAAGTTATGCCAATGACTATGCAGACATGGCAAAGCTTAAGGAATTTGTCAAGGAAAAAGGCGTGGATGTCTTCCTTGTACACCATGTACGTAAACAAGGAGATGCCCGCAACAAATTCAACCGGTTCAATGGCACCAAGGGGATCATAGGCGCTGTGGACACGATGTTCCTTCTCGACAAGGAGAATGAATACACTGACAGAGCTACCCTGTGCATAAAAGGCAGGGATCTGCAGTACCATGAGCTGACGATATGCTTTAATGACTACAAGTGGGAGCTGATCAGCGAGAAAACACAAGAGCAGATATCTCAGGAGCATACGCCTGAGGTGTTATTTAGGCTGATAGATTTCATAAGGGATTGCAGGACCTGGAAAGGCTCAGCTACTGAATTACTTGAGGAACTTGGCGAAGAGTCGGTCGCACCAAATGTTCTTACCAAGTATGTGAATCAGTACCGCATGAGCCTGCTTATTGATGAAGGTATTGAGTACACTTACAGGAGGACACATTCCGAAGGAAGAGTACTCTCCTTCCAAATCTGTGACGGTTGTGACGGCCGTGACGGTCAGGAGGACAACTCCCGCTAACACCGTCACAACTGTCACGACCGACACGCTCAGTTTTGTATCGCCGTTTACAGCCGCGGAAATATTGTCATCAATTATTGACGATGGTATCCTTGATGAAGATGGCGTGCATAAACTTATGAGCAAAAAGAAGCTTGATTATGTACAGAAAAATCATTCACTTAGTATTTGGAAAGGAGCTGATGGACGCTGGAGAACATACTTGCCTGATGCAGAAAAACCTAACGGAAGAAAACTAGTTTCAAGGGGATCTCATGATGAATTGATATCTATGCTATATGACTTCTATACAGAAGCCGAAAAGCAAAGAAAAAGGCTCCGTATCACACTGGAAGAACTGTTTGAAGAGTGGCAGCAGCATAAAAGCCTTTATGTTACAGATTCCACCATCAAAAGAGATAAAACAACCTGGAAATCTTTCTATGAGGGAGAGGCAATCACCAAGAAGCCTATATGCACCCTTACAAAGGCTGAAATAGAGGAATGGATATTGAAGAAGGTTCGCTCTAATAGAATGAATGGTCATCAGTATAACAATTTCTCTCTGGTCATGCGCCAGATGCTGGAATACGCTATGGAAATTGAAATCATCAGCAGTAACCCTTTTGATCGGATCAGGATTCCGAAAAGCAGAGTGCTGAAGCCTGAAGTGAAAAAGCCAAGTGAGCAAGAGGTTTTCTTTCCTGATGAGCGCGATGCTCTGATACAGTATGCATTCAAGCAGTATGAAGAGAAAAGAGACAGAGTGCAGATATTTATTCCTTTGGCAATAGCATTCCTGCTGTATGTCGGCCTGAGACGTGGAGAAGTGACTGCTCTCAGGTTTGATGATATCAACGGCAAGCAAATCATACTGCATGACTCCTATAGTCACGATATGAAGTGTCTGAAAGGACGCCTTAAGGACGGCGAGGGTTGGAGAATAGTAAGTGTCGTCCCTGCCGCACTGGATATCATAGAAAAAGTCCGTGAAGAAAGAGAACGGCTTGACATGCCGACAGATGAATTTATCTTCTGCGTGAATGAAGGGTTTGAAAGCTTCTATTCCGGATTAGGTAAGATGATCAACAACTATTGCGAAGAACTTGGAATACCGCAAAGAAGCCTTCATAAAACGCGTAAGACTGTAGCGTCAGTATTGCATGTAAATGGAGTTGATGATCTCATCATACAGAAGGAATTCGGTCACAAGGATCTGCGCACTACTCAGCAATGTTACTGTTATGATCTCACAACAGATGAGGAACGCTATGAAAAAATCGCACAATCACTGGCATAGCGTACGATTCTGCCCCATCTAATCACTATCTAATCACATCTAACCACCGCAAAAAGAATAGACCCGTTGATTTTCAACGGGTCTGGTGGTGTAGCGTAGGGCGATCGAACCCCTGGCCTCAAGATTGCGAACCTTGCGCTCTCCCAGCTGAGCTAACGCCCCACAACAAAAGTTATTATAATATGTAAGATGTCATTCTTCAACAAAAAAATAAAAGTGCTGCAATTTGAAGATCCCGGAAGCAGGCCACGTGCCTGACTCCCGGGATTCAGCTGCTTCTGCCCTATTTCAGGTTGACAAGATACGGTATCGTTTCTTCGAAGTTTACTCCATACCATGGTTTCTTTGGATCATTCATGGTAACCGCTATAGTATGGGCTGTATAGTCGGCCGCTATCCGCACAGCGTCCTTCCAGTCCTTCCCATGCATAATCTCACCAATCATAGTGCTTGAGAATAGATCTCCCGTTCCGTGGAAAGTTGCGTCTACCTTGTCATTCTGGTAAACGCTGTACTCATCTTTATCCCTGTCATAACCCATAACGCCTGTCTTTCCCTCACTGAGAGAAACACCTGTGAGAACGCTGATGCGCGCGCCCAGGTTTACGACTCTTGAAAGCAGATCCTTTACATAGGCCTCATCATACTCTTCACGATACTCCATACCGGTCATGATGCATGCCTCCGTGATATTCGGAACGATTATGTCAGCGCACGAACACAGCTCAGTATTTTTACGCGCATAATTCATGTCGAATGCCGGATAGAGCTTGCCGTTGTCAGCCATTACCGGATCTACGAATACAAGCTTATCATCGCCGTTTCCGAATGTTTTGAACAGATCTTTCATCATGTCGATCTGTTCTTCGGTTCCAAGGTAACCGGTATATATCGCATCAAATTCGACACCTTCAGACTCCCATTGTTTGGTGATAGGCTCGATCTGATCAGAAAGATCTTTTACTGTAAAGGCCTTGAAAAGAGTGTGATTTGAAAGCACTGCCGTCGGCAGTATGACACACTCCACTCCCAGTGCTGAGATCACAGGAAGCGCTATCGTTATAGAGCATTTGCCCAGGCATGAAATATCCTGGACTGTAAGAATTCTTTTCATGTTGAATACCCTCCTGAATAATGATTTTCTCTGTCCCCTTTTTGACTTCGCAAATTATAGCACTTTGATGAAATTGTGTTAAGATGCAGTACTAATAAATAACTGTTACTGTAAGATAGCTATGTACGAATATATACTGACTCAATGTCAGGAGGTAACAACATGAAAAAAGAAAAAAGCAAGTTTTTACTCGTGATGCTTCTGTGCATCACACTGATTGGTACTACTCTCCTCTCTGCCTGCACGGAACCTGATCCTGAAGAGCCTGAACCACCTGCAAGCAACGCTCTGACAGGTGAAACAGCTGAACAGGGATACGATGAAGCAGCTGCCGGCAGACGTGTCGCTGCGTTTGTTGTTGAGAATGCTCCTGACGCCAGACCTCAGTGGGGAATGGACGATGAAAACTATGCGCCTGACATCATCCTTCAGGCAGAAGTAGAAGGCGGAATCACCAGAACGCTCTGGTTTTACGCAGACTATGAAAAGCTTCCTGAGATCATAGGACCGACAAGAAGTGCCCGCCCTCCTTTCGTCAAATTCTCAGAGCTCTTTGACTCTATCTTCATCCATTGGGGCATGAGCCACTCAAAAGGTGATTACATCGGTGCGAAGGAGGTATTCAAGACTGATAATGTCGATCACATCGATCAGATGTATCTCGATGATCAGGAAGGCATGTACGGCAGGGATACAACAAGAGCTGTAAATGTTGAACACCGCGGTATTATCTACGGAAGCAAGGTGCCTGCTACGATCAAGAATCTCGGATTCAGGACTGAGCCTGAAGAATACACAAAACTATGCTTCAACAGAGTCACTGAGCCTGTTAGTGAAACTGCTGCTTCACAGATCGGAGTAAAGTACTCCGAAAGAGCTTATGAGGATACATACTGGACTTACAACGAAGAGGATGGCATGTATCATACTGCTAACTTTGAAAATGACCTCTGCAGAGAGAACCTCTTAGTGCTGATCGATGACACCGAATATATCACAAAAGAAGGCTATGAAGGTCCGGGAAGTGCAGGAAGTGTCACTTATTGCGACTACAAGCTGAATGGAGGTGACGGCAAGCTCTTCAGCAAAGGAACTGTCAAGGATATCAAATGGCAGGTAGTTGACGGCAAGCTTGAAATCATCGATCCTTCGACCGATGCAGAGACTGCACAGGCCGCAAATGATGAAGCTTATGCAGCAGCTCTCGAAGAAGCCAAAGCAAGTGAAGACGGAACATGGCCAATCTACAACAAATACACTATCGTCTCTCCTGAGGACAGCGAAGACATGAGTGAAGAAGAAGTTCTGGCCAACTCATATGTTCTGCAGAACCTCAACGCAGGCAAGACCTGGATTGGCTGGATCTCGAAGAACAACGGCGGTTCGGTCTCTTCAAAATAGCATAACTGAAAACCCGGCAATAATAAAAGATCCCGCAGCAATACCTGCGGGATCTCTTGTTTTTGTATCAGATAAAGCGCTTTATTACTATGCGTATACGCCCCTTGCGCGATTCTCCTCCGGTTTCTGCAAGGACCGCTTTCCCTTTCCCTTTAAGAACTATTGATGAGCCTTCGCTAACAGAAGCATCAGGTTTTATGCACTCGGCATGGTCCATTGAAACAAGCCCCTTGCGTATTGCATCGGCAGCCTTGCTTCGGGAGATCCTGAATGCCGAAGAGACTACGCTGTCAAGCCTTATCGAACTCAGACTGTCTCTTATTATCTCGAATCGCACTTCAGGCACCTTCAGTTCCTCAGCTGGGATGATCTCTGTCTTTACCTCTACCGGTCCTATGCGGTGGAGCTCATTCACGAGAAATTCACCTATGCCCGGAAGTATCAGCACGTCCGCTCCATCCGGTCTTACGAGTATGTCCCCTGTCAGTCTTCGCACTATTCCAAGTCCCAGAAGCGAGCCAAGGTAGTCCCTGTGGCTGAGTTCCCGCGCTATGGCGGGCAGATTTATCCTAAGCACTTCGATCAGGCCTTCTGTAGCCTCTTCATCGCTCATTGGAATATCTCTCGGAACACATACCAGCATCCTGCGCTCAGCATCTTCATATCCGCCATACATGAACGTCCTGACCCCTGCCGCATGCCTTGAGGCCGCGACAGCCAGAGCCTGTTCGTGTGTATCAAGAAATCCCGTGGATGTCACATAATACCCGTCACGGCACTGGGATATCCTGTCTTCTATTCTCGCTGTTATCAGTTCATCCTTTGTCATATGCGTATTGTATCATAATGCATTTGACTTTGCGGCTGTGTAATAATACGATTTAAAGGTATTAACCATACTGAGGGGATCCGATGAGAAGCGACAGATATAAAGAAGAAACTGCAACAAAAAAGACGAGGAAAAAACGCGGGCCGCTGAAAGCTCTGCTCATCCTTATTTTGATACTCATTGCTGCCATAGCGGGGACAACTGCGTACGTTTATAAGTCCGCTTATGACTCGCTTTCAATCACCTTTACTGATGAATCGCCTGTTGTTGAATTCGGTGAAACCGCTCCATCCATGCAGTATGTAAAGGAAGCAAATGGAGAGGTAAGCGCCGGAGCTGAATTCCTGACTACTGATCAGACAGGCAGCGGTGAGGTCGTTTATACAGTCACAAAGCCTCTGTTCGGCGGACTTCTGAATCCATCAAAGGAGTTTAAAATGTCATATGCTGTAAATGACAGCATACCGCCGTTAAAGATATGGAGCTGGGACGGTGCGGTGCTTCAGCGCGGAACTGAATTCGACATCAATGACGTGATCGCTTACGGCGACAACGCGGATCCTTCCCCTGCTGTATCCGTCGACGGGGAGGTCGATATGGAGAAGAATGGTAAATACCCTCTCCACGTCAAAGTGACCGATGCCTCGGGCAATATAACGGAATGGGATCTGACTGTAGAAGTAGCTGATGAAGTTCCTGTTTACGAGGATGATTCCGAACGCACGGCCTTCGCTGACTTTGTCTCAGCCTATAAGGATGAAAAGCTTTCATTCGGCATAGATGTCTCTGCCTGGCAGGATGACATCGACTTCGAGGCGGTGAAAAAAGCCGGCTGCGAGTTCGTGATAATAAGAATAGGATATACATCCGACGGAGAGATAAACACCGATAAAAGATTCTACAACAATTTAAAGAATGCCAGGGAGGCCGGACTGAAAACCGGCGTATATCTTTACAGTACTGACAATACGGAGAAACTCGTGCGCGCGTCAGCAGACTGGATAATCGAGACTCTTGACGGAGCAAATCTTGATTTCCCGATCGCATTTGACTGGGAAGATTTCGGTAATTTTCAGGATTACGGTATGAATTTCCATGAGCTCAACAAGCTGTATGACTCTTTTGCTGATGAGCTGTCACATGCCGGATACGGCTGCATGCTCTACGGCAGCAAAAACCATCTTGAGAGCATTTGGGAAGAAACTGATGTAAGGCCTGTCTGGCTTGCCCATTACACAGAAAAAACGGACTACGAAGGTCCGTATCTGATGTGGCAGGCAAGCTGCACGGGTAAGATCTCCGGCATCAGCGGAGATGTGGATATGGATATACTGAAGGCAGGCAGCTGATCTGCCTGCCTTCTGCTTTTACTCTATTCCAGTGAGGTCGTATGCCGATAGGTATTCAGCGGCATTTTTACAGATGCCGCGTATGGTCTCTTCTTCGAACGGGCTTGCAAGCCCGGCCTTCTTAAGCAGTTTCGTGAACACTTCCGACCCGCCCTGTCTGGTGTAGGCCATATAGTGCGCCCAGGCATCTTCATAATCATTCTGCATCATTTCCCAGAATTCAAGAGCAACTGTCTGAGCCAGACAATAATCTATGTAGTAGAACGGACTCGAGTAGATGTGGTGCTGTCTCTGCCAGCCCATTCCCTCGGAGTAGAACGGTATCTCTCCGTCGAGTCTGAGCCACGGCATGTAAATGCCGAGCAGTCTCTTCCATTCAGCATGGCGCTCCGCCGGAGTCATCTCCGGATGTTCATATACGCTGTGCTGAAAATGATCCACCATAGTTCCGTAAGGGATGAACAGGAATGAATCAGCGAGATGGCTGTAAAGATACTTGCGTTCATCCTTTCCGAAGAAATCCTCTGCCGACTTCCACGCAAAGAACTCCATGCTCATGGAATGCACCTCACATCCCTCCATTGTCGGCCATACCGTCTCAAGGGGAACACGCTTTCTGTTCATCCAGTCAGCGAAGGCGTGACCCGCTTCGTGGGTAACTACCTCCACATCGCCCTGCGTGCCGTTGAAATTGGCAAATATGAACGGCACCTCGTAATCGTGTATGCTGGTGCAGTATCCGCCGCCCTCCTTGCCCTGGGTCGAGAGAAGATCCATAAGCTCTCCCTCGCGCATCGTTCTGAAAAACTCCCCGGTCTCAGGTGAAAGAGCGTCATAGAACCTTCCGGCCGCTTCGACAATATAGTCCGCGTCGCCCGCAGGCTTCGGATTGCCCGATCTGAACAAAAGAGCATTATCGGCAAAGCTAAGAGGATACCTCATCCCTAGTCTCTCAGCCTGCCTTCGCCTGATACTGTCTGCTGCCGGTACGATATGCTTACGCACTGCCTCGCGGAACTTTTCTATATCATTCCTGTCATAGCAGTTGCGCGTCATCCTGAAATACCCAAGCTCTACGGCATCTCTCAGGCCGAGCTCCCGGCTCATTTCATGGCGTATGGCAACAAGCCTGTCATAAAGGCTGTCGAGTTTCTCCTGATTATCTTTGTACCAGCCTCCCTCAGCCTTCCAGGCGGCAAGTCTGGTTTCGTCATCCGCATCATTCTTGAAAGGAGATATCTGCGAGATCGTATATATACCTCCGCGGAAAGGTATCTGTGCACTTGCGAGGAGCTTCTCGTACTCCATGGTAAGATCATTCTCCTCCTGCAGCAACGGTATTATTGAAGGGTCAAAGGTCTTAAGATCTATCTCCGCGTTAAGGAATATGACCTCCCCGAACTCAGCTTCGAGCTCACCGCGGTATGACGATCTCAGCAGCTCCTCCGTCCACTTCTGCAGATACTCCTGGATCTCCGGAAATGACATGTTCCAGAATCTTACTTCGTCATCATAAAACTTGTCCCGTGTATCTATGGAATGGCGTATCTGCGCCAGTGTTGAAACCGATTCGATATGGCGCTCCAGTGAATCCTTACGCAGGAAAGCAGCTTTTGCCTCATCATATGATGCCGCTGCCTTCAGCTCATCTGTAAGTGCCTGCAGCTCTGTTTTAAGTGCATCGATATCTGGCCTTGAGTACGGTATCTCGCTGAATTTTATCATGGCTTAACTCCCGATTTTATCGCTTCACAGAAGAGTCCGGCGATCTGCCTGTGGCCCTTTTCCGTCAGATGCTCGCAGTCATCAGATACCTCCGCAGCATCCGTCGCGTCTGCAAACCTTACGGAATGATGCGCGGCGATCTCCCTGTACAGATGGCCGATGTCTGTGGATTTTGCGGCTGAATCCGCTGAAAGCTGATGCGCTAAAGGTGATCTTTCAAGCTCACCCTGTATCGCGGCCGGGGCTGCGACTATTATCTCAGGCACATATCCCTGAAGAGCCGGAGCCTCCTGTTCGACTGTATCTACAAGAGTCTCCATGCCCCGCGCGATATCCTCTGCCGAGAGCCCGAGCTCTTCGTTGCAGTCGTTTGTGCCCAGCATGATTATTACGTAGTCTATAGGCTTGTGGGTGCCGAGGCACGCGATCAGGCTCGACGCCCCGTTCTTCCACGGCGCTCCTTCCCGGTCATAGGCTGTCGTTCTGCCGTTAAGGCCTTCGGCGATCACCTCATACCTGTCTCCCAGCATGCTGCCAAGCAGCGTAGTCCAGCGCTTTTCATACGGATACCTTCCGCTTGTGGACGGATCATAGCCGTATGTGTTGGAGTCGCCATAGCACAGCACAGTAAGCTTATCGTGACCTGCATCCTTTGTCAGAGCCTTGGTGAGATCAGCATCAAACTGATCGTGATCTCTGAAAACGATGCCCTTCATTCCAAGCTTTCTTCCCATGGCGATGTTTTCAGCGTGATCATCTATAAACAGGCACTCCTCAGGAACAAGGCTGTATTTATCGAAAAGACTCCTGTAGATATCGGGATCGGGCTTTATCATATGTACATCGCACGACCACACGCCCCCGTCCATATGGGAGACGAAATCGAACGCGGCTTTATTTGAAGCCTTCACATGCTCTGACATGTTCGAAAGGAAGTAGACTCTGTAGCCCTTCTCTTTCAGCGAATCTATCAGTGCTGTCGGCCAGTCCAGCCTGGTGACGCATTCACCTATCCTGTCAAATGATTCCTTTATCTCGTCGCGGAGATCGGGCGCAGCGCTGTAGAAAAGACCCAGTATCCTCTCCTCGCTGAGTCTGGCTATGTCCAGCTCCTGCCAGTATCCGCTGCCGAATACCGCCTTTCCGACGCGCATGGCTTTTTCCTCACCGAAAAGCGATATAAGGTATCCCTTCGCGTCAAAGCCTATGAGCACATTACCTATGTCAAAAACTATATTCCGGATCATTCCGATTCTCCGTTCTGCGTTATTTGCGTCCTGTTCTTTCCGCCAGAGCCCTGAACCATCCCAGTCGCGAGGAGGCTTCCCTGAATGCTTCCTTTACAGTCTCTCCCGGCATTTTCCAGGTCCAGTTGCCTTCTGGTATTCCCGGTACGTTCATTCGTGCTTCTTCTCCAAGCATGAGCACATCCTGCACCTGCAGCATGGCAAGCGCGGCAGGACTCTCATATATCCTGCGTATTACAGCAAGAGCTTCGACCGTGCTTCCCATTTCCGGAGAACCATTCCCGCTGCTGTGCTCTCCGCCATCCTTTTCTTTCAGGAAGCCCAGCAGTGTATTATTATCATGTGTTCCGGTGTAGAAGGCCCTGTGCGCGGCCTTTTCAGGCTCATTGTCACTCATGTGCCTCATGTCTTCTGCAGAGAACTGCCAGATATCCATTCCCGGAAGCCCGCTGAGCTTAAGCAGGTTCTTCACCCCGGCGTCGAGATGTCCGAGATCTTCAGCCAGAAGCTTCATTCCGAAACCTTCGGCCCTGAGTATGCCGCGTACATCAGCCAGGAATCTGAGTCCCGCGCTGTGCTGCCAGCAGCCTTCCTTAGGGTCTTTGCCCTCAGGGATGGCGTAGTACTCGGAAAGGCCTCTGAAATGATCAATCCTGAGTATGTCAAAGCGCTCGGCGCACTGACGTATCCTCCTCAGCCACCAGCCGTACCCGTCCTCTTCGAGCACCTTCCAGTCGTAAAGCGGGTTGCCCCAGTCCTGACCTTCATTGCTGAACGCATCAGGCGGTACTCCGGCATGCACGCTCTGCCTGCCCGCGTTGTCCATCCTGAACAGGCGCTTGTTTGCCCATACATCGGCCGAATCAGCAGCCATGTACATCGGCAGGTCGCCCATCAGGCGGACGCCTTTTGAATTCGCATAGGCCTTGAGATCGTTCCACTGTGAGAAGAAGCAGTACTGCTCTCCCACAAGCTTGCTCGCCTTTTTCTTCTGCTCTTCGCTGAGCGTGCCTATGAATTCGAGCGGGTCCGCATTTTTGTATTTCTCCGGCCATTCATACCACGGCTTTCCGTCATTCATCTCTTTTATGAGATTGAACGCGATGTAGTCGTGCAGCCAGTAATCGTTATTCTTGATGAATTCGTAATAGCCTTCTGTATCCGGCAGTTCGCTGTAATCGATGAATGCCGGCTCTCCCGCAAACGCAGCAAAGCTGCTGTACGGAGAATTCCCCTGACCGGCCGGATTCACAGGAAGCACCTGCCAGATGGTGAATCCTGCGGAGGCTATCTCATCGACGAAGTCTCTCGCTCCCTTGCCCAGCTTTCCCTCAGGCAGCGAGCTTATATGGCAGATGACGCCGGCGCTTCTGCCAAGGTCTTCTGCCGCAGGCTTTTCAGCTCTGATGCTTATCACCATTGAAGACAGGCTGTCCATCCTTATGATGCCGAGGCTTCCGTCTTCATCCGGAGTCATCTCCTCTGATGTCAGAAGTTCAAGTGCGTAAGCGCCTTTGAGTCCGTCTATGTTTCTGAGATCCACCTCAAAAGGCTCGTATCGTCTGTTTGCCAGAACGAGCAGAGTCTCCTCTGTACCCGCGGCATCCCTGCCGCTTCGGGTGAACGCGAGAATGTCTTCAGCTATTCCGTATTTTCCCGAGAGGATCTCGAATCCTCCTTCCTTCAGAGCCGGGTGCTCATCATACATAAGGCCAAGCATCCTGTAGTGATATCCGAGGTCGAGATTTTCGAAGCCCCACGGGAATCCGCTTCTGTTTTCTGGATCAGTTCCTCCGAGCAGACCGGCTTCATCACCATAGTAAACGCACGGCACTCCCGGCAGACAGTACTGAAGCGTGGAAAGCAGCTTTACTTTTTTTGTTGCCGAGCTGTAGTCCTCTTCAGCCGCCATCATCGTCATGATGCGGGCCCTGTCATGGCTCCCGAGAAGATTGAGCGCAGCATAGAAATTCTCAGGCGGATAGTTTTCCGCGATGTTCATCATCCTCTCAGCCGCTCCCGACGAGCCTATGGTGAAATTGATGTAGTCGAGAAGTATGTCTCTAATAGGATAGTGCATCGTGGAATCGAGCTCATCACCCATGAAGTATTTGCGCCGCTCCCCGTAGCTGATCTTGTTACTGGCGTCTTCCCATACTTCTCCAAGCAGAAGGCCTTCAGGGTCCGTCGCCTTGATCCTTGCCCGTGTCTCCGCAATGAAAGAATCCGGGAGTTCATCCGCTACATCGAGTCTCCAGCCCGACGCGCCCTTCTTCATCCAGTGGGCAACGACTCCATCCTCTCCGAGAATGAAATCCCTGAAGCTGCGGTTGTTCTCATCTACCTCAGGCAGATCCTCAACGCCCCACCAGCATTTGTAGCCGCAGCGCTCATTTTCATCGAACTTGTACCAGTCCCTGTAAGGCGAATCATCACCGCCCCACGCTCCGCCGGCGTTCTCCTCATCCGGATGCATCTCTGAGTAATTGCCTTCCTTATCGAAGTATATGCTGTCGGCTCCGGTATGGCTGAACACTCCGTCGAGTATTATGCGCATTCCTCTTGCCCTTGCAGCGGCTGCCAGATCTTCAAAATCAGCATCAGTGCCGAGCGCTCCGTCTATGCGCATGTAATCCCCAGTGTCATAGCGGTGATTTGATGACGCCTCAAACACCGGATTCAGGTAAATGCACGTTACTCCGAGTGATCTTATATAATCGAGCTTTTCCTCTATGCCCTTAAGGCTGCCGCCCATCATTGGCCATTCTGTGACCTTTCCGGAATGATCGCGCACATAGTAAGCCGGCAGTGTCCAGTCCTCCTGCACGACCCTCTTCATGTCGCTGCGCCTCTCATTGATCTTCGCGTTTGCGGCTTCTGTCCTTTCGCGCCAGTCTTCATCGCGCGCGAATCTGTCGGGGAATATCTGGTAGACTATCCCGTTTTTATACCACTCAGGCACTTTCGATGCCTTATATACCGTTATCTGATAGCGGTGCGGATCATCGACATACAGTCTCCCCTCTCCGCCAAGATCCCTGATGTTGTTTCCATAGTAAAAGACTGCCCTGCCGTCCTCGCGTTCTGTTTCTATCTCAAACGCGTACCATACCAGGCAACCTTCATCAGGCAGCGGAAAAGATACAGTGTATCTTCCGCCTCCCGCTTCGCTCATTTCCAGATAGTGGATTTCCGGATCGTCGCCATGCCAGAGCATGAGCCTTACGCTCTCAGGAACGGGATCACTTATTTCTATAGCAAGAGAGACCTTCGTCCCGGTTTGCGCCGCTCCGAAGGGCTCTCTGTATTCTGGTTTTCTTGAATCGTGTTTTATTGTCATATTGTTTCTATCTCAGCAGTTCCTCGTATAATTCACGGTATTTTCCGGCTGATTCCTCCCAGCCGAAATGCATGCTTACCGCGTTGCGCTGCAGCTCCTGCCACGTGTCTTTCTGTCCGGTCCAGAGGCCGATAGCCAGATCGACAGCGCTGAGCAGTCCGTTGTCGTCGAAATCCTTAAACGAGAATCCGTTGGCTGTATTGCCGTAGTCCCAGTATCCTTTCACAGTATCCTTAAGCCCGCCGGTCTCCCTTACAAGCGGAAGAGTTCCGTAGCGCATGGATATCATCTGCGCCAGACCGCAAGGTTCGAATTCGGAAGGCATCAGGAAGACGTCAGCGCCGGCGTAGTACCTTCTTGAGAGCTTCTCGTCGAAGGTTATGCGCGCTGCAAACCTTGACTGATTATGATACGCGAAGTCAGCTATCGCGTGCTCATAGAGGTAGTCACCGGTCCCGAGTACGGCAAGCTGCATCTTTCTTTCTCTGAACACAGGCATGAGGTCGGCGATAAGATTCGCTCCCTTCTGTGTTGTGAGACGGCTCACCATCGCGAAGAGAGGCATATCAGGATCCTCTTCAAGTCCGAGCTCCTTCTGCAGGGCCAGCTTGTTGAGCACCTTCTTTTCAAGGCTGTTCTCATCGTAATTGACCGCCAGTGCCTTGTCTGTCGCAGGGTCGTAGCTTTTGCGGTCTATACCGTTGATGAGGCCGCTCAGCTTATACTGCATCTCCCTGAACAGACCGTCGAGTCCCTCGCCGTAAGCCGAAGTGCATATCTCCTCAGCATAAGTAGGGCTGACAGTTGTAACAGCATCTGAGTAAATGACAGCACCTTTCAGGAAGTTTACTGCGCCGAAATGAGACATCTGCTCTTCAGCAGGAGTTCCTGCCAGTCCGCATACGTCGCCGGTCACATAATTGCTGTACATGCCCTGGAACTTCAGGTTGTGTATGGTGAACACGGTGCGGATACGGTCGAAGAGAGGGTCTTCCTTATACAGCTCTCTTAAGTAAACCGGTATCAGCGCGGTATGCCAGTCATTGCAGTGAATGATATCAGGCCTGAAATTCTTTGCTATGTACTTTACTGTCTCCAGCACGGCCTTGGAAAAAAACGCCACACGTTCAGCGTCGTCAAACTCTCCGTATATCTGACCGCGCTTGAAGTAGTACTCGTTGTCAAGAAAGTAGTACTTGACCCCGCCTTTCATGAGCGTAAAAAGTCCGCAGTACTGTTTTCTCCATCCGAGCGGCACCTCATAGCTGGTAACGAATTTCATTCTGCTCTTGTAATCTTCAGGTATAGAGCTTATGAGCGGCAGAATTACCCTGACGTCGAACTCATCGTTTCTGAGATGTACAGGCAAAGCCCCGGATACATCTCCGAGGCCGCCGGTCTTGATAAAAGGTGATGCTTCGAATGCCGCGAAAAGTATATTTTTCTTAGCCATATCCCACCCCTGTTTTTTTATATGGTGTTATGCTTTCCGATGATAACAGGCTCTCTCTCGCCGCCGTAGATCTTTACGCCAGGATTGATAGTCACATACTTGTCAGCGATCACGTTGTCGAGCACAGCGCCTTCGCCGATGGTGCCGTGCATCATGATCACGGAGTTGCGGACTACCGCACCCTTGGCGATGTGGCAGCTTCTGAAGATAACGCTGTTTTCCACTCTTCCTTCGATGATGCATCCGGTCGAAATCACGGAATTCCTTACATCCGCTTCAGGATAGTGGAATACAGGCGCTTCGTCCTGGGCCTTTGTGTATATTGGTCTCATTGGATTGCAGAATACCTCGTTGCGGATATCGTAGTCCGTCATTCCCTGGTTTACCTTGAGGAACTGCCACGGATCCTTGATCTTTCCGAGATAGCCTCTGAACTCATAGGTTCCGACGTCCATCATGCCGAGGTTGTCGCGTATGATCTCTATCATATCCATGTACTCGAGAGCTTCATACCATTTAAGGAAGTTGAGCATGTAGTCCCTGTTGATGATGACGCAGTCAGCAAAGTAATTCGACCAGCCAACGCTTTCATTGCGTACGGCCATTACTCCGCCGCTCTCATTGATGTCGAGGAAGTAACCATGGTACTCCTCTCCTCTAGGCACCTTCTTGTACATCATCGTGATGGCCTTGCCAGACTCAGCGTGTGCCTTGATGAACGGTTCAAAGTCCATGTTGCATACGTCCGTGCTGCCCGACATTATCACGTAATCAGCATCGTCCTTGAAGAAGAATCTCTGGCTCTTGAGCAGGTCTCTCATGAGGAATCTGCTTCCTGACTTCTGCATGCCGTAAACCGAACCCGGCATTACGAAAAGTCCGCCGCTTTTGCGGGCGAGCGACCAAGGGTTGCCCACTCCGATATGGTCGATCAGCGAACCCGAGTTGACAGGCGCTATAACACCTACAGTCGTGATGCCGGCATTGGCCATGTTTGAAAGAGCAAAGTCTATGAGTCTGTATCTGCCTCCGTAAGGGAGCGATGCCAGGGTCCTGTTGTCAAGCAGTGCTCCGAATTCAGAGCTGCCGTAATTTGCGGAAATAAGTCCGATCGTTTTCATGTTCCTGTATCCTCCTTTCCCTAGATCGACAGAATCGTCTTGCCGTAGACCTGTACTTCGCCGTCAGGGTCGCCTATCACAGAATTGTCTTCAACTACAACGCCCTCGTTGATGATCGCCTTCGAGATGCGGCAGTTGCGGCCGATCCACGCGTTAGGCAGGATGACCGAATCCTCTACCACCGAGCCCGCGCTCACTACAGCGCCCGAGCCGAGTATCGAGTGATTTACGCTTCCATACACCGTGCACCCGTTGCAGATCAGCGAGTTGTGGATGTTCGCCTCGCGTCCGATATACTGCGGCGGATACATGTTGGAGTTGGAGAATACCTTGTTGTCTCCTGTGAAGACGTTGATGTTCTCGATATCGTCCATCAGGTCCATCTGAGCGTCGTAATAGCTCTGAACTGTTCCGACATCTCTCCAGTAACCCGAGAATCTGTAAACTATGAGCTTCTTTCCTTCGTTCAGGAGCTTCGGAATGAGATCCTTTCCGAAGTCATGCGACGACTCGGAATTCTCATGGTCTTCGAGCAGCGCCTTGCGCAGGGTATCCCACTTGAAGATGTAGATTCCCATCGAAGCGAGGTTGCTGTCCGGTTCCTTTGGCTTCTCGGTGAACTTCACGATGTTGCCTTCATCATCAGCAGTCATGATGCCGAATCTGCTCGCGTCTTCCCATGGCACCTCGATTACCGATACGGTAAGGTCGGCTCCGTTATTCTCGTGCTCCTGCAGCATGAGGTTGTAGTCCATCTTGTAGATATGGTCGCCCGAAAGGATCAGAACGTTCTCAGGCTTATACATATCGATGAAATCTATGTTGTGGTAAATGGCGTCTGCAGTGCCCTCATACCACTCTCCGCCGGTCTCGCCGGCGTAAGGAGGCAGTATATGTACACCGCCGTCTGCTACAGCCATATCCCACGACTCGCCCGTTCCGACGTATCTGTTGAGGACGAGCGGTTTGTACTGGACCAGTATGCCCACTGTGTCGATCCCGGAGTTTACGCAGTTAGAAAGTCCGAAATCGATGATCCGGTACTTGCCTCCGAATGATACTGCCGGCTTGGCAATGCTGGTAGTCAGGTCGTAAAGCCTGCTGCCCTGCCCTCCGGCCAGGAGCATAGCTAACATTTTTTTCTTCTTCATACTCATCAGCCTCCTGTTTAAAAAAACTTATATATGCCAGATATCTTTTGCGTATTCACCAATGGTACGGTCACTGGAGAAGAACGCCGAGTTGGCTATATTGGCCAGCGACATGCGTGCCCATTTCCCCTTGTCTGTATAGATCTTGTCCATGTTTTCCCAGGCCTTAACATACGCATCGAAATCTCCGAGTACGAAGAATTCGTCGTTGCTCCTGAGAAGCGCGTCGTAGATGCCCCAGAAATTATAATCGCTGCGGCTGAACGTGCCGTCGATGAGCTGGTTGGTCATGCGCTGGAGTCTAGGATCTTCACTGACAACATACTGCGCGAAGTAACCTCCGTGCTTATAGTAGCTTTCAGTCTCGTCAGAAGAATATCCGAAGATGCAGATGTTATCCATTCCGGCAAGCTGACTTATCTCAACATTGGCTCCGTCCATGGTGCCGAGCGTGACAGCTCCGTTCATCATGAACTTCATGTTTCCGGTTCCGCTCGCTTCCTTGCCGGCTGTCGAGATCTGCTCGCTTATGTCGGCTGCAGGATAAATGAGCTGAGCGTTGGATACGCAGAAGTTCTCGATGAACACCACTTTGATCCTCTTGCTCACTACAGGATCCGAGTTGACCATGTCAGCAAGACTGTTGAGGAATTTGATCACCTCTTTCGCGAACGCGTAGCCCTGAGCTGCCTTGCCCGCGAAGATGAATGTGTAGTTCTGGATCGGAAGATCAGGGTTTTCCTTGAGCCTGTTGTAGAGGTCGAGGATCTTGAATCCGTTGAGCAGCTGTCTCTTATAGGCGTGTATCCTCTTTACCTGCACGTCGAATACCGAGTCAGGATCGACTTCTATCTGCATGTGATCCGCGATGTACTTCGCGAGTCTGAGCTTGTTCTGTCTCTTCACAGCCATGAGATCATCGAGGAAGGCGCTGTCCTGAGCAAACTGCTCCAGCTTCTTTATCTCTTCGAAGTCTGTCTGCCAGTCAGTTCCGATACTCCTGTCAATGAGCTTCGCGAGTCCCTGATTGGCCTGCATCATGAATCTGCGGTGACTTATGCCGTTTGTCTTGTTGTTGAACTTTTGCGGCTGCAGCTCATAGAACTTTTTGAATACAGTCTTGGTAAGGATGTCGCTGTGGAGAGCGGATACTCCGTTCACAGAGTGGCTTCCTATTACAGACAGATTGGCCATCTTGACCTCATTGTCCCAGAGAGGTGAAGTTTCGCGGCTCAGCGCTTGCCAGTCATCAGCCTCAAGAGGGAGACTCTCCTGCCAGCGCTTGTTGATCTCGTCGATTATCATGTAGATCCTAGGCAGAAGCTGCTGGAACTGAGGGATGTTCCACTTTTCGAGGGCCTCAGGCAGTACCGTGTGGTTCGTGAACGAAACGGTCGCCTTTACGATCTTCCATGCGTCTTCCCATTCGAGCCCTTCCTCATCGAGGAATACTCTCATGAGTTCAGGTATGCACATCGTAGGATGTGTGTCGTTGATGTGTATCTGGATCCTCTCAGGGAACTTGTTCCACTGATTCGCTCCGTAGTTGGATTTGTAATCTCTGATTATCATGCCGATTCCCGCAGCGACCAGGAAGTACTCCTGTCTGAGACGGAGCTGCTTGCCGATGCCGTTGGTATCGTCCGGGTAAAGGATGCTGGTAAGAGCTTCGATCTCACTGCGCTCCTTCATGGCCTCGCTGTAGTTGCCGGCATTGAAGGCATTCATGTCGATCGTGTCGTGAACCGGCTGGGCATCCCATAGGTGCAGAGTATTGACAGTGCGGCCGCCGAAGCCGAGTACAGGCACATCGTAAGGCACGGCCCTGATGCTCGAATAGTCGACATGCTTGTATTCCATGACTCCGTCCTTCAGAGTTCTCTCTACCTTGCCGCCGAACTTTACTATCACGGAATCATACGGCTTGGCTCTCTCCCAGATATAGCCTTCATCGAGCCACGCGTCAGGCTCTTCGATCTGATATCCGCTTACGATCCTCTGCTTGAAAAGTCCGAATTTATATCTCAGTCCCATGCCGTCGCCCTTGATCCCGAGCGCAGCAATAGAGTCGAGGAAGCATGCCGCGAGTCTTCCGAGACCTCCGTTTCCGAGTCCCGGATCCGGCTCCACCTCGAACAGCGTTTCAATATCCGTGCCGATATCTGCAAGTCCCTCAGCCGCGTAGTCAAGAATTCCGAGGTTGAGCAGATAGTTTTCCATCAGCTTTCCGATGAGGAACTCCATCGAGAAGTAATAGACCTTCTTGTCTTCTCTCTTTCTGTTGGCGGAGAGAATCTCTACCGCGCCTGTCCTTTCCTGAGCCTCAATATCCACGAGTCTCGCGAGAACAGCGAATTTGTCCTTGTCGTTGAGATGCTCAGGCTCTCTTCTGAACATCTGGTTTGAAATGCGTTTGTACTCAGTTTTGAAATCGTCTTTGTTTCTTATCATCTGAAATCCTTACTGACCCTTTCTGTTATAGTTTTTTCTGAATATTGCAGCCCCGACAACAGGCATCTTTATGGTTATCGAATACGGCATGCCGTGCCTCGGCCTCTTTCTGGCCCGCACCTGACGCGTGTTGACTCTGCCGCTTCCGGCATATTTGACGTTGTCAGAACTTATTATCTCTTTATAGTAACCCGGCTCCGGAACTCCTATCTCGAATTCATCGAATGCCTCTACGCCCATGTTGAGAGCGCATATAAGGAGTTCTCCCGTATCATTTTCAGAAGCAGGTGTGGATCTTCTGTAATAGGTAAGAACCTTCTGTCTTCTGTCATCCGGGTCTATCCAGTGGAATCCCTCCCAGCTGTTGTCATCTGACCACAGGGCCGGGTGATCCGTATAGATATGATTGAGATCCTTTATGAATCTCTGATACTTTTCATGATTCTCGTAGCCGAGCAGGAACCACTCGAGTCCCTCGTACTCGCGCCATTCTATGAACTGCGCAATTTCATATCCCATGAAGTTGAGCTTTTTGCCCGGGTGCGTCATCTGGTACATCGCCAGAAGTCTGATCCCGGCAAACTGTCTCCAGATGTCTCCAGGCATGCGCCCTATGAGACTCTTTTTGCCGTGCACTACTTCGTCATGGGAGAGCGGCAGTACGTAGTTTTCGCTGTAGGCATATGTCATTGAGAAGGTGAGCTTGTTGTGTGCACCCTCTCTCCACGGGAAGTCCGTCGACATATACTCGAGCGTATCGTTCATCCAGCCCATGTTCCACTTGTAGTGGAATCCGAGGCCTCCGTTTGAAGGCGGCTGCGTAACCATAGGCCAGGCCGTGCTTTCCTCAGCAACTGTAAACGCGCCGTTTGCCGAGGTGCCGATCATATAGTTGAATTCCTTGAGGAACTCCACAGCGTCGAGGTCTGTATCTCCGCCGTACTTGTTTTTTCTCTTTTTCGACTCATCACTGATGCCGAAATTCAGGTAGAGCATGCTCGTAACGCCGTCAACCCTCAGGCCGTCGGCATGGTATTCATCGAGCCAGTACATCGCATTGGAAAGCAGGAAGCTCCTTACCTGAGGTCTGCTGAAATCGAACTTGTAGGTTCCCCAGTCAGGATGCACTATGCTCTCGTAAAGCTTGTCTCCGTTGAATTCCCTGAGTCCGTGGTCGTCAGGACAGAAGTGTCCTGGCACCCAGTCCAGAATGACGCCTATGCCTTCCCTGTGGAAGGTCTCGATCAGGTATTTTAGTCCGTGCGGAGATCCGTATCTCGATGTCGGCGCGTAGAAGCCCGTTACCTGATATCCCCACGAAGCGTCGAGCGGATGCTCCATGACAGGCAGGAATTCGACATGCGTATAGCCCATTTCCTTCACATAAGGCACGAGCAGGTCCGCAAGCTCCCTGTACGAGTAGAACTTGTCCTCGCCTTCAGGGCGCTTCCATGAACCCAGATGGCACTCGTATATATTCATCGGAGAGGTGAAGGTGTTCTTCACTGCCCTTTCCTTCATCCATTTTTCATCGTGCCACTCATACCAGAGCTCGGTAACGATGGAGTCCGTTCCCGGTCTCCTTACAGACATGAATCCAAACGGATCCGACTTCGACAGGAGCACTCCCTTTGCGGTCTCGATCACATACTTGTAGTGATCCCCTGCTTTTGCTCCCGGTACAAAGCATGTCCATACTCCGGTGTCTCCGATGTGCTCCATAGCAGAAGAAGCATCCCATCCGTTGAAGTCGCCGGTCACTCTGACCGACTTTACGTCAGGAGCCCAGAGCGTAAACTGCACGCCTCCGTCCGCTATATGCGCGCCGAAGGTCCTGTAGGCGTGATGGAGCTTGCCGTTGTTGAATAGATACAGCAGCTCATTTGAAAGCTGTTCTCTTATATTGCTCATTTAAACTGTCCTTATGTGTCAAATCTCAACGTCGTAGTTGATCGTGCGTGCGCGCGGATAAAATCCCGATCTGTAGTCAGCAGCTGACATTCTCTTGATAGTAGAGATGGCTGCGGCGTACAGTATCACGACGAATATTAGCAGAGGAATGGTTCCCCTTTCCCCGAGGAAGGCGAATGTGTCATATGTGCCGTGGATAAGCATAGGGACGATCAGCGCCAGTATGGTGTAAGCCGTTGACGCGCCCTTCTGTCCGAGTATGCTCGCCTTCTTTGAGTATGAGTAGATCACACCCATGAACACTCCGCAGAAAGCGTGGAGCGGTATCGCGGTAAACGCTCTTACTATGGCAGTCTGCAGTCCGTAGCTGGCTACGTACATGATATTCTCATACACGGCAAATCCTACTGCCGAGGATACGCCATATACTATGCCATCGAACCTGTAGTTGAAGCCCGGGTATCTCCATGATCCGATCTTCATGGCAAGGAATTTGACAATTTCCTCTACGAAAGCTGCCATGCAGAAAGATGTAATCAGAGCGTACTCCACAGATCCCTGAGGATACTGCGGGAGGAACTGGCTTTCTACCTGTTCGAGGAAACCAGCGGCAAAGCATGAAAGCACACCGAAGAAGATGATCTTCATGATCAGCCCTATCGGTTCCTTCTCTACCTTGTCTTTTTTATAAACATAGATGATTATCAGCAGGCCCGGTATTACCGCCAGAGCCATAAGATTACTGTCCATTTGCATTTCTGTCCCCTTTTTCTTTTTTGTTCAGACAAAAAAGTATCGTCGTTTTATTTCAGAGCTTATTTCTGTTGTTTTTGTAAAGCAGGAGTATGTACCATATGCAGAGCGCAAGCAGCACTCCTCCCATTATTTTAAGTATGACAGCCATGTGCTACCGCCTTTCATACTAATAGATCTCTCTGATGCCGCCTCTGACGAACTGTTCATGCAAGGCCTCAAGATTGGCGATCTGCTCGCGCAGCTCAGCTCCGTTGTCGGTATCTCTGATCCTCAGTCTCTCCGGCACTGTGTGCACCAGGTGCATAATAGGCCTGTGGAAGGTCTGTGTGCCGTCAGCCTGAAGAGGCTCGTAAGGCTGATGCTCAGCCAGATACATGTGCTTTGAAGTCATTATGGCTGTATAACCGGCGATACCTGTTGTTTTGTGATATGCCTTGGAAATACCACCGTCTATGATGAAGATCTTTCCGTTTGCCTTTACCGGCTTCTCTCCCTTTACCAGTTTTACAGGCACATGCCCGTTAAGTATCCTTCCGATCTCAGGGTCGATGCCGAATTCCCTGAGGATCTTGTCCGCGAGCTTTTCGTCATCGATCAGTTTGTAATAAGGCACCTTGTTCTCTTTGTGTGTGGCTTTGTCTTCGATGAAATACCTCTCGAAGGTAGTCATCTTGTCCTTGCCGAAGAGAGGTGAATCCTCAGAAAGCCACAGATACCACATTATTGATGCGGCCTCGGCGGATGTTCTGCCGTCAGGCTGCTTTCCGCGGGCGTCTCTTATCATCTGATCGAGCTTGCGCATGTAAGCGGCGCCCTTGTATTTTTTCCCTTCGATCTCTACGTTCTTGAAGTTTCCTCTCTCGTTGAGGATCATACATCCGTGATAGAGGAGGTTGTTGTTCATAACCTTGAAGAGCGAGCCATGCGTGAACATGTAGTTTATATGCCTCTGCAGCTTCTCGGAGTTGATGATCGAAGACTCAAGGGCTACCATTACCTCTTCTTCCTCATCGGTCAGCCTATAAGGGTCCTTCGGATCTACCGTCGGGAAATTCATGTCTCTCATCGGGTACTCAACGCCCTCAATTTTGACAGTTCCCTTTTCAAAGTCGATCTTGTCGAGCAGGTTCCTGTGCTCGAGGTGATATTCCGGATGAGCCAGTATCTCCTGTCCCTCTATCTTGAACTGGATGATCGAGATCATCTTGTGCATCTTTGCCGCAAGTGAAGGCGGGATCGGGTCGTATTTATTTGTCTCAAGCACGTTAGGCTTGAAATATTCACAAGGGTCATCCTTGTAGATATGTGCTGCCAGCGATGCCAGCGGACGCAGGTTGAACCCGTAGCCTACCTCGAGCATGTCGAAGTTGTTATATCTCACATTGATACGGATCATCGTGGCTATGCATGATCTGTTGCCGCACGCCGCTCCCATCCAGAGTATGTCGTGGTTGCCCCACTGTATATCGATGCCGCGGTTGGCCATGAGATAATCCATTATCACGTGCGACTTAGGGCCTCTGTCAAAAATGTCTCCGATGATATGAAGTCTGTCGACAGTCATGTTGGCGATGGTCTCAGTGATGTCAGTGATGAATTCCCTGGCAGCTCCGTATTCGATCAGTGTGTCGATGATCTCATCATAATATTTGTGCCTGTCAGGAACATCATCGGAGAACAGCAGCTCGTCCATGATGTATGAAGACAGCACCGGCAGACGTTTTTTCACCTTTGATCTGGTGTATTTGTTGGATACGACACGGCAGATAGCTATCAGTCTTCTGATGGACACCCTGCACCATGCGTCGAAATCATGTTCGCTTTGTTCTCTCCTCGCCATCTCCGCTTCAGGATTGTAGATGAGCGAAGCGAGAGCATCACACTCGCTTTCAGTCAGTATGTTTCCGAATACCTCGTCTATTCTCATGCGGATCATTCCGGAGCCGCTCCTCACGAAGTGATGGAAAGCATCGTACTCACCGTGGATGTCGCTGAGAAAGAACTCAGTCGCTTTAGGAAGAGCCAGGATCGCTCTCAGGTTTATGATCTCGGTCCTTGCTCTCTGGCGGTTAGGATACTTCTCTGCAAGAAGCTTGAGATAATTGATATCAGGCATGTCGTCCTCCATTTACTCTTTTCAGTCGTTGGAAACTTTCATGATGTCGGCTCCGAGAGCCTTGAACTTGCCCACGAAATCTTCGTAGCCTCTTTCTATGTGATATATTTCGCTTATCTCCGTTGTCCCTGATGCCGAAAGTCCCGCGAGCACCATGGCCGCTCCGGCCCTGAGGTCGGTAGCTCTTACCTTGGCCCCCTTTAGGTGCTTTCCTCCCGGCACAAGTGCCTCTCTGTTTTCTGTTATTATATCAGCACCCATTCTGTTGAGCTCAACAACGTGCATGAATCTGTTTTCAAATACGGTCTCTCTTACGACGCTGCTTCCGTTTACCGTGGTAAGGAAAGCCATGAACGGGGACTGGATGTCTGTCGGGAATCCCGGGTAAGGGAGCGTTTTGATGTCAGTTGCGATGAGCTCTCTGTCCCTGGCATCGACGTAGATACCGTCAGGCGTTACCTCTACGCTTACATTGCACTCCTTCAGCTTTGCCATGATAGGCCTGACGTGTCCCGGCAGAGCGTTCCTTATCAGTATGTCGCCGCGCGTGATTGCAGCAGCGAGCATGAAAGTCCCTGTCTCTATCCTGTCAGGGATGGCAGCGTGGATGCAGCCTGAGAGCTTCTCAACGCCCTCGATGCGGATCATATCTGTACCCGCGTATTTGATTCTTGCGCCCATCTTGTTGAGCTGGTTGGCGAGGTCGATGATCTCAGGCTCCTTGGCCGCGTTTTCGATTATCGTTGTGCCCTTTGCGAGGGTAGCTGCCATGAGTATGTTTTCTGTCGCGCCTACGCTCGGGAAGTCAAGGTAAATGACATCACCTTTAAGGCCATCCGGACCGGCTGTCACCGTTACCAGCTCATTCTCGTCATCTTCAACCACTTCGGCGCCGAGCGCCCTGAAACCCTTCAGATGAAGATCGATAGGTCTTCTTCCTATCGTGCATCCGCCCGGCATCGGCATCACGATTTTGCCGTACCTTGCGAGCATCGGTCCCATAGTAAAAAGAGACGCCCTCATCTCCTGCACAAGGTCTCTGTCGCCTTCGCAGGACGTGATTTCGGGCGTACTGATCCTGATGGTGCCCGCTTCGGCATCATCTATCTTCGCTCCGTATTTAAGGAGCATTTTCTTCATAACATTGACATCTGCGAGATCGGGAACATCCTCGATCACGCAGGTGTCAGCTGTAAGTATCGTTGCGGCCATAAGCGGCAGTACTGAATTCTTTGCTCCGCTTATCCAGACTTCGCCATGAAGCGGTCCGCTGTTATTAACTAGGATTTTTGCCATTAACGGCCTCCTGTGACTTTATTTTTTATTCGGCCTGTCCCTTTTGCATGGCGGATCTCGCCTTGCGGACAGCGGCCTTTGCGGCTTTTGATGCCGCTTTTCTTGCTGTGGCTCTAACCTTTTTTGCCGACTTTTTCGCGGCTCTTTCAGCAAGTCTTTTCGCTCTTTTTGCTGCAGTAACAGCTATCTTTCTGGCTTCTTCGGTCTTGCGTCTTTCTTCTTTCTCAAAAGCCTTTTTCGCCTGCTTTACTGCTACAGCTGCCTGAGCTTCTTTCTTTGCTGCAGCGGCGACCACTTTAGCCTCAGCCTTCTTCGCCGCAGCGGCCTTTCTGATCTCCTCTTTTTTGAGGGCCTTGCTTGCCTTTTTTGCTGCTGCGGCTGCCTCCATGGCCTTTTTCTTTGCAGCCTTCTGAGCTTCTTTCTCTTTCTTTACGAGAACTGTTGCCGCAACTGCTGCTGCCTTCGCGGCTGCCCTGTCTTCCCTTTTGGCTTTCTTTCTTTCGGCCTTTTCTTTTCTTAGCATCAGAGCTGCGGTCGCAGCGGCTGCCTTTGCTGCAGCGGCGGCTTCCTTCTTGTCGATCTTAGCTCTCTTTTTAGCGGCCTTAGCCTCGGTCTTCAGATTCTTCTTTACTGCCGCGGCTTCTGCCTTTGCAGCTGCCTTTGCCTTTTTAGCAGACTTTGCTGCAGCCTTGGCATCTTTCTTCTGGTACTTTCTGGCAGTCTTTGAAGCCTTTTTGAAAGCCTTCTTCTCAAGCTTTGACTGCTTGTTCAGCTCCTTGATGGTCTGCTTTGAAAGCTTGATCTCCTTTTTGGCTCTCTTGCGCTCTTTAGCCGCTGATACGGCAGAGAACAGTCCCGAGCCTGTCAGCATGCTGAACAGCAGCTTTATGATGCCCACTGCAGTGAGTCCGACTCCGGCAGCGGTGACAGCTTTGACTGCACCCGAGGTGTCAGCTGCTACAGCGTTGACCGCGCCGAGCGCGTCATCGCTGAGTTTATCGAATCTGCCCTTTACATCATCAACAGCGTCATTGCTTTTATCTGCAAGAGTTTTTGTCTTCTTGAGAAGCTCTATCGCATGTTTCGCCATGATCGCCACAACAACAAGGAAACCTATCAGTACGGCTACAAGGCAGAATGCAATTATCTGATTGATAGTCATTTTGATTCTCCTTATTCCTTACTTTGCGACCTTATCGATCACCTTGCCGGCGACCTGCGCGCCAACGGACGCTACTCCGGACGCAACTCCGGTAACCTTTGACACTCCGCCTTTCACAGTCTCCGATACATTATCGAGCTTTTCCTTTGCGCCCACAGCGGCGTTTGTGCCTCCGTCGATGATGGCGTTTGCCTTCTTTATCGTATCAGTGAGGTTCGAAACCAGTACGATAAGGAACACAACCAGCACGATCAAAGCGATCAGAAGGATTCCGATCAGAACACCTTTCACACTTACCGAAATCATATGCGTTCTCCTTTTTCTGTTTGATCATTGCGGGCTGTCAGAAAAGCCCGCACTTATTGATAATATTATATATACAAGGGCCTCTCTGTTCAAGCAGAGCACCCCTCTGATAAGCAAAATAAAAACAAAAAGCCCGTTTCAGCTTGCTGCCGCAGCAGATGCTGCTCACCGGGCTCAGACACCTCTTTCATAGTATCTCAGAATCTCTTCAGTATATCCGCCGTCAGCCGTATGCACGGCTATCTGAGGCAGCATGTGCAGCTCAGGACCGGCTCCCTTCACCCCATGTATAAGTACGATATTCGCAGCCTTTCCATCCTTCGGAACCACGAGCTGCATCTCCTTCGGCTCCAGGCCCGAAGCTCTCATGGCGCTGAATATGTCAGCAAGCCTGTCGGGTCTGTGCACCATGTACAGATGGCCTCCGTCCTTCAGCAGCCCAGCTGCTGCCGCCGCGAAATCATATATATCCGCCGTGGTCTCGTGCCTTGCGGTATATCTTTCATCGTGATCAGCCGCTCCGGGCTCATCAGGCGTTCTCCTGAAGTACGGAGGATTCGTGATCACGGCGTCGAGATCTGCCGACGCCCCGATGTCCTTTACATCGCTGCAGACGAAGCTTATGTCATCCGACAGCCCGTTCATGGCACAGGCCCTGCGCGCTCTTTCCGTAAGGCCTGGGCTTATGTCATAGCCCGTCATCACAGCCCCTCCGAGCTTGTGATGGAGTATGAACGCGGCAACTCCGCAGCCCGTGCCGAGGTCCGCTATCCTTAGCGGCGCGGATGAGTTCTTCGCCAGTCCTCTGGCGCCTGTATCACCGGCGGCAAAAGCTGCCAGCAGCACTGCATCCACCCCGTAGCCCGAGCCTCTGTTCTGTATGACTTTTACAGAGCCGAAGCCCGTATCGTCTATCCTCTCCATCAGAAATCCTTCATGAGCTTGCGCAGCTCGTTCAGTTCTTCCTCATCAGCTCCGGAATCCAGCATGTCTTCGAGCGGAAGATCTTCCACGCGGTCTTTCCCGGCATTCTTTCCTATGCGTCTGATCTCTTCCTTTCTGAAGGAATGGATCTCCTGCGAGAATACCTCTTCGCCCGTTTCAGGATCCTTCTCGATAGCGCGGGTGTTTATCTTTCCGTTGAAATAATCAACGTTCACCACCTTGGCGAGCCCGTCCGGAGTCTCGACTCTCTCGTTGTCTTTCGGCATGCCCTTGCGGAGCTCCTTGTAGGTCTTGTCCTCAAAGTTGAGGCAGCACATGAGTCTTCCGCAGGTGCCGGAGATCTTTGAAGGATTGAGCGAGAGATTCTGCTGCTTGGCCATCTTTATCGACACCGGATGGAAATCCGAAAGCCATTTGCTGCAGCAAAGAGGCCTGCCGCATATACCGATTCCGCCGAGCAGTCTCGCTTCGTCTCTTACGCCGATCTGCCTGAGCTCTATCCTGTTTTTGAAGTGACCCGCGAGATCCTTTGCAAGCTCCCTGAAATCCACTCTTCCGTCCGCGGAGAAGTAGAACACGATCTTCGATCCGTCTATCATGTACTCCACATCGATGAGCTTCATGTCGAGCCCGTGCTTTTCGATCTTTTCTGCGCAGACTTTCAGGGCCTCATCTCTCTTCGCGAGATTTTCTCTGTATTTTTTGAGATCGGCCTCGGTAGCCTTGCGCTCTACAGGCTTCAGCTCCGCAACAAGCTCTGATTCATCGATCTCCTTGTTGGCAATGAGTATATGGCCGAGTTCCATTCCCCTTGCTGTCTCGACGATTACCATATCACCAAGCTCGAAAGTCTTTCCTGCCGGGTCAAAATAATATGTTTTACAGGTCTTCATGAATCCGACCCCGACTATTTCAACCATTGTTGTATCTCCTCCTGTATCAGCGCCCCGCGAGCTCCAGACGGAGCCTCTTCAGGGCTTTATTTCTGTCCATGTCCCTTTCTATGTCCGCGCGGGCCCTTTCGCACAGCTCAAGCCTCTCCGCCATTGCCGACGGCACGTCACCGTCAATCATCCGCTCACGGAAGACTTCTTCCGTGATATCTATAAGTCTGAGCGCATCATCACGTGTTTTGACACACTTGTCCATAGCTTCCCTGAACTCGCAGAAAGCTCCTTCACCGCTCAGCGCGGCAGCGGCTTCCCTGAAAGCCTCCATTTTTTCATTCCCGCCTTCATCACGGCTCTCTCCGTCATCAGCTAGTCTGATGACGCTGCATCTCGACCTGACCGTAGCCAGGAGATGATCGGGATTCGACGTTCCGAGAAGCAATATGACATCCGAGCGCGGCTCTTCAAGCGTCTTCAGCAGCTTGTTCTGCACGGCTTCGCTCAGGCTGTCGGCGTCATCGATTATTCCGATGAGATATCTGCCATAGGCGCCCATGTCGAGCCTGCTGCTGAAGGCATTGGCGTCTTCTGTCTTATACCCCGTCTTGCCGCTCATCTGCATGTGGACTATATCCATGGATGATCCGGCCGCAGCCTGCCTGCACGCATCGCAGCTTCCGCATGGCCTTGCTGAGATATCCCCGCAGCGGCACTCGAGACCCATCGACAGTTCTTTAATGAAGCCGTCTCTTCCGCTGCCCGGCCTGCCTTCAATTATGTACGCATGGGCGGAGCTTCCTCCCCCCGCAATGTTTTTGATGATGGCATTCAGATGCATTTTTCCCTGCACAGCTCCTCCAGACAGCTGTAGATCTTATCCCTTATCTCTTCTATGGAGCCGGATGCGTCTATCCTTCTGAACCTTTCCGGCTCGGCCTCAGAGATGGCTTTGTAGCCCTCGCGTACTCTTTCATGGAAGTCAGAGGCCTCAAGATCGAGCCTGTCCGGGCCCTTGTCGCCCGAGGCCCTGGCCTTTCCTGTTTCGGGATCGATATCGAGCCATATGGTAAGATCCGGACTGAGTCCGTCAGTGGCATATCGGTTGACCTCCGCGACCATGCCGCCGAGCCGCCTTCCGTATGCCTGATAGGCGATGGATGAATCCACGAATCTGTCGCAGATGACTATCTCCCCCCTTTCAAGGGCAGGCATCACGGTCTCTCTCACATGCTGAGCCCTCGATGCGGCATAAATAAGCATCTCCGTCACGGCTTCCATCTCCGTATTTTCTTTATCCAGAAGTATCTCCCTGAGCTTCTCGCTTATGCGCGGACCTCCGGGTTCCCTCGTATGCGTCACAACAAGGCCCCTCTCAGTGAAGTACCTTTCAATGTTCCTTATCTGTGTCGACTTGCCGGAGCCATCGCCGCCCTCAAGCGTAATAAACAAGCCCCTCATTTCTGCTTCTCCTTCTTTTTCTTTCTGCTCTTTTTTCTTTTCTTTTCGTCCTCAGACTCGGCTGCGCTCTGTCTGAGCGCTTCCTCCTCGATGGCGTTTTTGGCCTTTATGAAGCTGAGCATCTGCAGATAGAAGTAAACAGCGAGTGCAATGACCGGCAGCGCTATAAGTATTATCAGCAGTATCTTGAAAATGAACATTTAAATATTTTTTACTCCGTGAATCTCTTCTGAAAATTACCGACTACTCTTGTATTGTCGCTGATTATCATGAACGCGTTCTCATCATGCGCGGCGATCAGCTCTTTCAGGTGCGGCTCCTCATACTTGCTTATTACAGTAACAAGCACATATGTATCTTCGCCCGTATAGACGCCCTCTCCGTCCCAGGCCGTGACGCCTCTTTTGAGATCATGCAGTATGGCATCGGAAAGCCCCGGCTTTTTTGTGAAAATCATGCATTCCTGCTTGATGTTCTGCACATGCACGCGGTCTATGCCAAGTCCGGTCACCACTGCAAAGATAATTGAATACAGCACGGTCGGGATATCATATATGAAAAGGCATATAGTGTATATGCATACGCTTATGATTATCCCGATAGTACCCACCTTGAAATTAGGATGAGTTTTCGCCAGGCATACGCCTATTACATCCTGTCCGCCCTGTGAGCTGCCCGCTCTCAGAACGAGGCCCGCACCCACGCCGCTGCCAAGACCTCCTACGACCGAAGCGAGTATGCGGTCTTCAACGATAGGAACAGCCGGGACCGGTATCAGTGCCAGGAAGGCTGAGGCCATGGCTATGGAGATCAGCGTTGTGATGCAGAACTTCTTTCCCATCACCTTATACGCCATGAAGAACAGCGGTATGTTGATGGCAAAGTATATGATGCCCATGTAGTCGAGCCCCGGGAGCTCAGGTATGTGAAGGAATCCGGTAAGGAACAGTCTTATCAGCTGTGCGATCCCCGTGAAGCCTCCGCTGTAAAGATGTATCGGGTTGATCATCAGATTGACGCCCGCAGCATAAAGAAGATTGCCGGCCACGGTCATGAGGACCCGCTCTGTTTTCCTTCTGTTGAACTCCATTTTTCTCCCCTCCCTGATCAGACAGGTTTCTAACTGATTAATTTTATTAGAAATCGCCGAAATCTTCAACAAATAATGCATAATTGCCTCGCTGCCGGGGAAAAGCCGGCATAATCAAAAGAGCCCGGCTCCGGGCTCCTGTTTTCTACAATTGTTTTACGAAGCAGCGTCTGCGCTTGTGCGGCTCAATGTCGAACATCTTCCACTGATGA
>CADATR010000002.1:48777-52273 GCA_902790885.1 uncultured Eubacteriales bacterium | reverse complement strand
GGCACGGCTGCGTATCCGTCGACAGTACTGATGGATTCAATACCGGCACTCACGGCCGGCTGCAGAGAGATAATAATGACGACTCCTCCGAATGCCGACGGCAGCACCGAGCCTGCTGTCATCGCGGCGGCGGTCATCGCGCAGGAGACCGTTAAGGGCGCAGGCAGCGTCCGCATATTCAGGACAGGCGGAGCGCAGGCGGTGGCGGCTCTGGCATACGGCACCGAGTCGATACCGGCAGTTGACAAGATAGTAGGGCCGGGCAACGCATTCGTGGCAGAGGCAAAGCGCCAGGTGTTCGGGAAGGTGGCGATCGACATGATAGCCGGTCCGAGCGAGATACTGGTGGTCTCTGATGGAAAGAGCGACCCTGACGTGGTGGCGGCCGATATGCTGTCGCAGGCTGAGCACGATAAAAACGCGAGCGCGGTGCTGGTGACAGATTCCGCGGAGTTCGCAAAGGCTGTTGCGGAGTCCATCGAGAATCAGCTCCGCAGCCTCGAGCGCGAGGAGATAGCGCGCGCTTCGATAGAAAACAACGGAAAGATAATAATCGCGGCGGATATCCTGCAGGCTGTAGACATAGCTAACGAGATAGCGCCTGAGCACCTTGAGCTCTGCGTGGATGATCCGTTTGAACTTTTCGGGAAGGTAAGGAACGCAGGCTCGGTATTTCTCGGACGAAGCTGTCCTGAGGCGCTCGGCGATTACTTCGCCGGCCCGAACCACACGCTGCCTACGAGCGGCACCGCGAGATTCTCGAGCCCGCTGTCCGTGGAGGACTTCGTGAAAACGATGCAGTTCATACACTACACGGACGACGCCCTGGCCGGGGTGGCTGAAGACATAGCGGCCTTTGCCCGCAAGGAAGGGCTGACAGGGCATGCGAGGAGCGTGCTGATAAGATCCGAAAAGTAACATAAGGGAAGGACTGAGATGAGCAGATTTTTAAGCAATAAATACGCTTCGCTTGAGCCATACACTCCGGGAGAACAGCCGAAGACGAATGTGCTCACAAAGCTGAATACAAACGAATCGCCGTTTCCGCCGATGCCTGAGGTGATCGAAGCGGTGAAGAAGGAGGCTGAGAGACTCCAGCTGTATCCTGATCCGGACGCAACAGAGCTGAGGAAGGCCCTTGCCGGGCGCTTCGATGTGGATCCGGACATGATCATCTGCAACAACGGCTCCGATGAGACCCTGTACTTTGCCTTTCTCGCTTATTGCGACGCGAAGACACCGGCGGTTTTCCCGAAGCTCTCATACGGATTCTACCCGGTGTTCGCGGACATAACGGGGATCAGCTTCAGGGAGATACCTCTTAAGGACGATTTCAGCATCGACCCTGAGGATTACTACAACGCGAGCGGCACGGTATTCATCGCGAATCCGAACGCTCCTACCGGAATAGCGCTGAGCCGCGCTCAGATAGAGGGCATACTTCAGCACAACCCGGGCAATGTGGTGGTGATAGACGAGGCCTATGTGGATTTCGGAACTGAGTCGGCTGTGCCTCTCACAAAAAAGTACGATAATCTGTTGGTGGTGCAGACCTTCTCGAAATCGAGGTCTATGGCCGGAATGAGGCTTGGATACGGGATCGCGTCTCCGGAGATCATTTCCGATCTGAACGCGCTCCGCTTCTCGACAAACCCGTATAATATAGACAGACTGGCCATTGCCGCGGGAGTTGCTTCTCTAGCGAACGACGAGGTGAACAGAGAGCACTGCCGCGCGGTGATGGAAAACAGGGAGTACACCGTAGAGCAGCTGAAGTCGCTCGGATTCGAAATGACCGATTCCAAGTCGAACTTCATATTCGTAAGGCATCCGGGGATAGCCGGCGACGTGCTCTTCAGCAGGCTCAGGGAACGCGGAGTGATAATCAGACACTGGTCAAAACCTGAGATAAACGATTACAACCGTATCACTATCGGCTCCAGAGAGCAGATGGACATTCTGCTCACAGCGGTGAGAGACATATTTAAGGAGGCAGGCATATGAGGACTTCGGATATAAGCAGAGTGACTGCGGAGACGGATATAAGGCTTTCACTCGATCTTGACGGAAGGGGCACCAGCGAGATAGACACAGGTGTCGGATTCCTCGATCACATGCTCACGCTGTTTGCGAGGCACGGCAGATTCGACCTTTATGTGAAGGCGAAGGGCGATGTCTATGTGGACGATCATCACACCGTAGAGGATGTGGGCATAGTCCTCGGGCAGGCGTTCGCGGAGGCGGTCGGTGACAAGAAGGGCATCTGCCGCTACGGCAGCTGCATCCTCCCGATGGATGAGGCTCTCATACTGTGTGCAGCGGACATCTCCGGGAGAGACTATCTCGGCTATGCCCTCGACATACCGACAGAGAAGGTAGGCACCTTCGATACCGAGCTGATGGAGGAATTCTGGCTCGGCTTTGTGAGGAACGCGCGTGTGACTCTGCACCTCAGACAGCTGGCGGGCAGCAATTCGCACCACATCATGGAAGGAGCCTTCAAGGCTGCGGCCCGCGCGCTGAGGCAGGCGGTCTCCATAGACAGCGACTATGCAGACGAAGTCCCTTCGACCAAAGGGCTTCTTTAGGAGGACGATAAATGGTAGCGATCATTGATTACGGAGTAGGCAACCTGTTTTCGCTTAAGAGCTCCCTGAAGGAGATAGGAGCGGAGGCGGTGGTGACATCAGACGAGAAGGTGATAGCTGAAGCCGACCGGATCATTCTGCCGGGCGTGGGAGCCTTTGAGGATGCCGCGCGCAAGCTGAGAGAGTCCGGGATGGCTGATGTTGTGAAGAGAGAGGCGGCCGCCGGCAAGCCGGTGATGGGCATATGCCTCGGCATGCAGCTGATGTTCGATGTCGGCTACGAGTACGGGGTGCACGAGGGGCTCGGCCTCATACGCGGCAGCGTAAGGCCGATATCCGACGTAATCCCGGAGGGGTACAAGATCCCTCACATCGGCTGGAATCTCCTGAAATTCAGGAAGGAGTCACCCCTGTTCAAATATATAAAGGAAGACGATTACGTGTACTTTGTGCATTCATACTACGCGGCTGAATGCGATGAGTCGGTCATCGCTGTCACGGAGTACGGAGCTGATCTCACAGCGGCTGTGTCGAACGGAAATGTATACGGCTGCCAGTTCCACCCGGAGAAGAGCGGTGAAGTGGGCATGAAGATACTGAAAGCGTTCATGGAGCTTTGAAATGATAATATATCCAGCAATCGATCTGTATGAAGGCAAGGCGGTAAGGCTGTTCAAGGGCGATTATGCTCAGATGACGGTCTACAGCGAGAATCCACCCGAGATAGCCGAAGCTTTCATAAAAGCAGGAGCGCGCCGCATACACACAGTCGATCTCGAAGGAGCCAGGGACGGCAGCACTCCAAACCTCGATACAGTGCTCGCAATAAAGAAGGCCGCGGACGCGGCGGCAGCTGAGGCTGATGGCAGCAAGGCTTTCGTGGAGATCGGAGGAGGCATACGAGACGA
>CADATR010000002.1:0-48756 GCA_902790885.1 uncultured Eubacteriales bacterium | reverse complement strand
GAATACCTCGACGCGGGCATAGACAGGGTGATACTCGGCACCGCTGCCGTGAAGGACCCGGATTTCCTGGCGCGCTGCGTAGAAAAATACGGGTATAAGATAGCCGTAGGCATAGACGTGAGAGACGGATTCGTTGCAGTGAAGGGCTGGACGGAACTCTCGCAGTACAGGCTCGAAGAATTCACGCGCATGATGCAGGATTCCGGAGTCCGCACCATAATCTGCACCGACATCTCAAGGGACGGGGCGATGAGGGGCACCAACCGCGAGCTGTACAGGCAGCTGTCGGAGTCTCTCGACATAGACATAGTGGCCTCCGGAGGGGTATCCTCCATCGAAGATGTTGAAGCTCTCACGGAGCTCGGCATACACGGGGCCATCATCGGAAAGGCGTATTACACGGGGGCGATAGACCTCGCTGAAGCAGTAAAAAAAGGAGCTGCAAAATGATAACAAAAAGAATAATCCCGTGCCTCGACGTAAAGGACGGCAGAGTCGTAAAGGGCGTCAACTTTGAAAACCTTGGCGACGTAGCCTCTCCGGTCGACATGGCAAAGCTTTATACAAAATCGGGCGCGGATGAGCTGGTATTCTACGATATAACAGCCAGCGCTGAAGGGCGAAAGCTCTTCACGGAGATACTTACAGAGACCGCGTCCAATGTATTCATACCGCTCACCGTAGGCGGAGGCATCAGCAGCATCGCGGACTTCGACAGAGTTCTGAAGTGCGGTGCCGACAAGGTGAGCGTCAACTCCGGCGCGATCAGGAATCCGGGCATCATAACCGAGGCGGCAAAGCTTTACGGCGACCAGTGCGTGGTGCTCTCGTGCGATATAAAGCGCGTGGGCGGCGAGTTCAGAGTCTTTTCCAGAGGCGGCAGGGATGACACCGGCATGGAAGCCATAGAATGGATAAAGCGCTGCGTAGGCATGGGCGCCGGCGAGGTGGTTGTGAATTCGATCGACACCGACGGAGTGAAGAAGGGCTTCGACATCGAGATGCTTGACGCCGTGTGCAAAGCGGTGTCAGTGCCTGTCATCGCCAGCGGCGGAGCGGGCAGCATCGACGATTTCATCGATCTTTTCCGCGCTGTTCCGGACATAGACGCGGGGCTTGCGGCGTCAATATTCCACTTCGGCGAGGTCTCTATCAGCGACCTCAAGGCACGTATGGCAGAGGAAGGCATCCCTGTAAGAAGATAAAAGGTAAATACAGATGATAGAAATAAGCGAACTGAAATTTGACGAAAAGGGACTGATCCCGGCCATAGTAGTGGATTCGGTCACAAAGAGAGTGCTCACTCTCGCGTATATGAACGAAGAAAGTCTCCGCATCTCGATGGAGAAGGAGCTCACCTGCTTCTACAGCCGCTCAAGGCAGGAGCTGTGGCTAAAGGGCGAGACCAGCGGCAACTACCAGCACATCGTGAGCATTACTGCGGACTGTGACAGGGACGCGCTTGTCGTGATGGTGGAGCCTGACGGACCTGCCTGTCACCTCGGCACTGAGTCCTGCTTTGAGTACCCGGTATGGGAGAGCGGATCGCTCAAGGAATTCTCATACGAAGGCCTTATGGAGCTTATAGACGGGCGCCGCACCGAACCTAAGGAGGGCTCGTATACGAGCTACCTGTTCGACAAGGGTCTCGATAAGATACTCAAGAAGGTTGGCGAAGAGACGACTGAGGTGATAGTCGCGGCGAAGTCAGCGGAGCAGAGCGGCGACAACGCCGAGACCATATACGAGATAGCCGACCTCGCGTACCACGTGATGGTGCTGATGGATGAGGCGGGCATCAGTCTTGAAGACATCCACAGGGAGCTGGCTTCGCGCCACGTTATAGACAAGAAGGTCAAACAGGAGAAGATGGTCTGATGCAGAATTTCGATCTTCACATGCACACAACATACTGCGACGGCAAGGACACCGCGGAGGCCATGGCGCGCTCCGCGATCGAAAACGGACTTGCCTTCGCGGGCATATCGGGGCACGCCTTTACCCCGCACGATCAGAGCTACTGCATGAGCCGTGCGGCTACGCAGCAATACATAGATGAAATAAACACGCTGAAGAAGAAATACGCCGGGAGCATCAGGCTGCTGCTCGGCACCGAATTCGACCGCTATTCAGATGTGGACACGGCCCCTTACGATTATTACATCGGTTCCGTGCATTACGTCTTCTCGGAAGAGGGCAGAAGGAAGCGCAATGAGATACTGACGAGGCATTCCGGCGGCTCTGTCCGCGGAGCGTCGGCTGATGAGACCGCGGCTTCTGACGCAGAGCTTGAGGCCCTGGTCAAATTCAGCGACTGGTGCCCTGTAGATGACTATCCGGAAGATCTCTGCCGCTTCGCGTTCAGGGATGAGTGCCCGGGAATAGCAGCAGAAGAAGCGTATGTGGACGCGACTCCGGAAGAGCGCCGTGAAAAAATGCTGTATGCCGCGGAACTGTATTTTGACACAGTCGGAGGCATAGTCGCGGCAACGGATTGCGATATAATAGGGCATTTTGACCTTCTGACAAAGTTCAATGAGCAGTGGGCCTTCGGCTATGACGGCAGACTTGTAAAAAAGAGCCCTTACGGGATCTGCTCGGATCTGGCTGCTGCAGCAGACACTTCGGTCATTTACGACACCGCGGATGAAAGGTATATTGCCGCGTGGAAGAGAGCGATAGACCGCATCTTCGATGACTGCGCCGAAAGATATAAGAACGGTTACCGCAACAGGCTCGAGAAACTCGGTGTCCTTGAGGCCGGCGACAGACCGGTATTCGAGATAAACACAGGAGCTATCTCAAGAGGATACCGGACAGCGCCATACCCGGCCGCTGATCAGATCGCCTACATAAAAAGCAAAGGCGGAGTGCTCATACTGAGCTCGGACAGCCATGCGGCCGGCACCATACAAAGCGGCTTCGACGAATACGGGAATTTGATATAACAAGAATCCAGGCTTTGCGGCCTGGATTTTTTATGCTGTTTTCAAGATCTTCAGCGGAGTTACTCCGTACGCAGCGCTACTACCGGATCTTTGCGGGCCGCCATTCCGGATGGGATGAGTCCCGCGATGAAGGTAAGGATTATGCTTATCAGTACGAGCGCCACTCCGCCGACCGCAGGCAGTATCGCCTTGAGCGCGGCTATCTTGGTAAGTCCTAACAGTATGTGGTTGATAGGTATCAGCAGCAACAGGCTCGCGCCTATACCAATCAGACCAGCACAAAGTCCGATTATGATGGTCTCGGCATTGAATATCCTTGCGATATCCTTCTTTGACGCTCCGATGGCGCGGAGTATTCCGATCTCCTTGGTACGCTCCAGCACGGAGATGTAGGTGATGACTCCGATCATTATGGAGGATACTATCAGCGAGATAGCGACGAATGCTATCAGCACATAGCTGACAGCGTTGGTGATGTTCTTTACGGATTTGATCATTACGCCGGTCACGTCCGTGTAGCTTATCACCATGTCATCGTTGCCGCTGTCCTGCATCTCCTGGTTATAGTCATCGATGAACTTCAGGAAGTTCTCCTTGGACTCGAAGTCTTTAAGGTAGAAGGATATCGAATACGGCTTGTTGATATCCGCGTAGCCGAGTTTCACCAGATTGGTGTCGTAGCTGGTCTCTGCTCCGCCCGAAACGTAGGCGGTTATGAGCCTGGTGATCTCATCCTCGTCCATCTTCATCGTAAACGCGTCGGCGATGCCCGAAGGGTCTACATTGAACTGCTTGCCGACCGCCGCAGCTGCCTTTCCGAGCGCAGGCCCTACTATCTGTGCGTTCTGCATCATTTCGATGCCCTCACCGTACTGCTTGATGCCGCTCTGTACGTCCTTGTTTGTTGTATAAGGATCAACGGTCTGAGCGAGCGCTGTGAAGAGCGCTTCATTGTAGGCCGATGCAGGTATCTGCGACGGGATGCCGCTCAGTACACTGGCCATCATAGGAGCCATCGCGGCCGGGAGGTCAGGCATTATTTCTGTCAGTGCCTCAGCGTCGATCGAGCCATCCTTCGCGAGGGCAGCCGCGATCCTGGAGGCCTGTTCATCCGTTACCTGAAGGCCTGCCGCCTTGGCACCGCCCTTGACGGCCTCGGTGATCACTGCTGTCTTTACGCCTGCCTGCATGCCTGGGATCAGCTCGGCGAAACCGTTAAGCAGCGGATTAACGATCTGTGCATGCTTGCCCGTGTTGAGGTTCTTGCTGAGAGCCTTCTGTACTGAGTCTTTGTCTGCGTTAAAGATCTCTGAATCATCAGCCTGACTTTTGAGATCATCGATTATATCGCTGCAGCCTTTTGTCAGAGCCGCAGTCACATCCTCTTCGATCTTCTCGGCTGAATCATTGCCGGCGAGGTCCTTGATCTCCTGTTTGGCGATGTTTTCTATTTCTTTCTGTATCGCGTTTGGATCGATGTCGCCTCCGAGAGCCTTTTTCAGCTTGTTCTCGTCTATGCTGATCATGTCATCAAAGCCGAGGCCTTCGCTGTTGTTGTTGCGGATATCCTCGAAGGTCTTGCCGCTGAAGACATCGGTCTTTTTGGCAGCCAGCTGTATCTTAACTATATCCGAATCGGCAGCGTACTCTATCATGTGCTCTGTGAGCGCCGGCAGATAGCCTACGCCGGAATCCATTGCGTTGGCGCCCGAGGCTTCCTTCGCGCATACGATGCCGGTAATGTGGAGCTTCTCCGACTTTTTGATGAGGTCTTCCATGTAGTCCTCATCGTCGCTCATGTCTTCCCAGACGTCGTAGGAGGAGTTGCGCTTGTATGTGTCGCAGGCGTGCACCAGGGCGAATTCCATGCCGAGGAAGTCGTCGTACGTCCACTCGAGACGCTTGTTGGTGTTCTCCACCTTCTTGCCGTCCATGACATCATTGATCATGTCCTTGAGCTCCTGCGGATTGCGGAGTCCGAGAGTATATACGATGTAGTCGTTCAGCTGGTCTTCGCTGTCGAGCACCAGCAGAAGCTCGTCATACTTCTCAGGCCACTTGCCCGCGAGCACCTTGTACTGCGATTTCAGAAGCTCCTCGTTGTCCATCATCTGGAAGAAGACATCGGTGTTCATCATAGAGAAGCTGCTCTGCTGCAGGCCGCTCATGTATGACTGCATTATGGAGCCCGGGCTTACTCTCAGCGGACCGTACTTCATGTTTGTCGAGTATATGTTGACCGAAAGTCCGTACGAGTACTGATATGAGTTGAACCAGTCCCCAATCGTACCGATGTTGGAGTCGATGTGCTTCTTGAATGCCGCGAGGTCGTTGGATCCTACGCTAGCGAGCAGGTCGGTCATGATCTGCTGCTCATGCAGTCTGTTGCCGGATTCCTCTCCCTCGGTGTCGCTGACATTGGCCATGAAGGCCGTGATCATCGAGGTCATGTCGGCGGTCTCTGACATTATGGTAAGCGGATATGACGACAGAGTGTCTTCTTCGAGCTTATCGATATATGTCTGGAATCCGTTCGAAACGGAAAGAATGAGAGCTATGCCGATTATTCCTATGCTGCCCGCGAAAGCCGTAAGCAGGGTGCGGGCCTTTTTGGTCATGAGGTTGTTGAGAGAAAGATGCAGGGCGGTCGCCATCGACATCGATCTGTTGCGGCGTCCGGCAGCTCTCCCGGCAAATTTGCCGACAGCTTCATTGCGGGAATCGGGTTCAATGGATATGCCTTCAGTGATTTCATGGATACCCGGATCGAATGGATCGCTGTCGCTTATCACTCGACCATCGGACAGGCGCACTATCCTTGTCGAGTATGCCTCTGCAAGCTCAGGGTTGTGAGTGACCATGATGACCAGCTTGCGCCTGGATATCTCCTTGAGGATTGCCATTACCTGCGTGCTCGTCTCGGTATCGAGAGCACCGGTCGGCTCGTCGGCCAGAATGATATCCGGATCGTTTATCAGGGCACGGGCTATTGCCACACGCTGCACCTGCCCGCCGCTCATCTCGGCCGGATGCTTGTTGATCTGATCACCCAGTCCCACCTGTTCGAGAGCCCTGACTGCGCGGCTTTTTCTCTCCGCGGCGGACACACCCGAAAGCGTGAGTGCGAGCTCAACGTTCGACAGTACGGTCTGGTGCGAAATGAGGTTATAGCTCTGGAATACAAAGCCAATAGTGTCGTTTCTATACGCGTCCCAGTCAGCATCCTTGTATTCCTTGGTGCTTATCCCGTTTATGAGAAGATCGCCGGAGGTATACTGATCGAGACCTCCGAGGATGTTCAGCATGGTGGTCTTGCCGCAGCCTGACGGTCCGAGTATAGAGACGAATTCGCTTTCTCTGAACGCGAGATCTATCCCCCTCAGGGCGTGCACGGTCTCCGCACCTGTCTTATATTCTTTTGTTATGCCTTTGAGTTCGAGCATTGGACGCATTTCTCCATGATACTGTTTATATTACAACAAGCAATTTTACATCTTTCAAGAGCATGCGCGCAATTACATCAGTTAACAATACACAAAAAAATCACAGAAGAGTTTGTGATGTCTCCCAAATACGAATACTGCACTCGCATAAACGGCTTAAGAGTGTTAGAATACTGAAGTTGGAATATCACACAGAGTGGGCCGGGAAGGCCCGGCTGAAATTAACGAAGGAATCAAATAAGAAGAATGGAGTATAAGAGTATTATCAATGAGAACGGAAACATCGAGTTTCCGATACCTGAGACAGTGAAGACACCGTGGTTCGCGAGCATCGGCAATCTCCCGAAAACTCTCGAATACACGAACGGAACTATCTATGAAAAGGTAGAAGCAGTAGCAAAGAAGTATCCTATGAATATCGCACTTGATTTCATGGGCAAGCACATAACATACAAATACATGGTCGATCAGATCAATCTCTGCGCCAAGTCGCTGAGGATACTCGGCATACGCGAGAATGACAGAGTCACCATCGCAATGCCTAACTGCCCTCAGGCCATATATATGCTTTACGCAGTCAATCTGGTGGGAGCTGTCGCCAACATGGTGCACCCGCTGAGTGCGGAGAAGGAGATAGAGAACTATCTGAACATGTCGAATTCGGTCATGGTCGTCACACTCGACCAGTTCTATCACAAGATCGAAGCGATACGTAAAAACACGAAGATACAGAACGTCATCATCGCGCGCATCAGGGATGAGCTCACAAGGCCTATCAAGGTCGGATACATGCTCACCGAGGGCCGCAAGATAGCGAAGATCCCGGCAGACGCGCCTGTGTTCCAGTGGCCTGACTTCATGGGACTCGGCAGACACTGCGGATATGAATACAGAGTGGGAAGAAAGCCTGAAGACCCAGCCGCGATCCTTTACTCGGGCGGCACAACAGGCACTACAAAGGGAATAGTGCTCACCAACCTCAACTTCAACGCGCTTTCCGAGCAGGTGGTATCGGCGAACCCGATGTTCCGCCCGGCCGACAAGATGCTGGCGGCCATGCCTCTGTTCCACGGATTCGGACTGGGCGTATGCCTGCACACCATGCTCTCGCAGGGCGGCAGATGCATACTCGTGCCGAGGTTCACACCTAAAAGCTATGCAAAGCTGATTACAAAGTATAAATGCAATTTCATTGCGGGAGTGCCGACCCTTTACGAAGCGCTGCTGAGAATTCCTTCAATGAAGGGCGCCGATCTCTCGTGCCTCAAGGGCGTTTTCTCGGGAGGAGATTCGCTTTCAGTAGAGCTCAAGAAGAAGCTGGATAAGTTCCTCTTCGACCACAATGCCAAGGTGCAGGTGCGTGAGGGCTACGGAACAACGGAGTGCGTCACCGCTTCGTGTCTTACTCCGCCTCAGATGCACAAGGAAGGCAGCATAGGCATACCGTTCCCGGATACTTACTACAAGATCGTAGAGCCGGGCACAGACAAGGAAGTCCCATACGGCGAAGAAGGCGAGATCCTCCTTGCAGGCCCAACTGTGATGCAGGGTTACATGGACATGCCTGATGAGACTGCGGATACGCTGCGCAAACACGAAGACGGACTTACATGGGTGTACACCGGAGACCTCGGCTGCATGGACAGCGAAGGATTCATATACTTCCGCGGAAGAGCAAAGAGAATGATAATCTCCTCCGGCTACAACATCTATCCGGCTCAGATCGAGAACATCTTCGACGCGCACGACAAAGTGCAGATGAGCTGCTGCATTGGAGTTCCTGACAGCTATAAGATGCAGAAGGTGAAGCTGTTTGTGAAACCGGCTGAAGGTGTTCCTGCAACAGAGGAGGGCAGAGAGGCCCTGAAGGCAGAGCTCATGGCATACGCTAAAAAGCACATCGCGAAATACGCGATGCCGTATGATATAGAGTTCCGCGACGAGCTCCCTAAGACACTTGTAGGCAAAGTAGCCTATCGTGTATTAGAGGAGGAAGAGGAAGAGAAGCGCAAAGCTGAGCAGGAAGCCGCTCAAGAGGCATAGACGAAGCAGAAAGCAGGTCAGCGATGGAAAGACAGGACAAGGGACTGGCGTGGATGCTTCAGTACGAGAATATCGCCTGGTATGAGGACGGCGTGGTAAGGATACTCGACCGCCGCATCTATCCTATTGAGGTGATAAAAGTTGAGTGCAGGACCCACCAGGAAGTAGCTGAGGCCATTAGGGACATGGTGACACAGAGCGCCGGTCCGTATACGGCGGCGGCCATGGGAATGGCGCTGGCGGCATATGAATGCAGGGGCAGGAGCGAGGCTGAGCAGATCGCTTATCTTGAGGATGCGGCATACACCATATCTCATGCGAGACCGACTACCACATGGCGTATGGAACGCATCACGGCAAGATGCATCGACGCCGCGAAGGAGGCTCTTGCGGAAGGCAAGTCCGATGTCTCCGAAGCCATAAAGCAGTGCTCCATCGACATGAACGATGAAAGATATGCCGGCATAGGCGAGGTCGGCAGATATCTTGCAGGACTCTTTCCTGAGCACGGAGCTGTCATGACGCAGTGCTTTGCCGAGACTATCGTAGGGCAGATGCTCAAGGAGGCGAGGCTTCAGGGCAAGGACATCCGTCTTTTCTGTCCTGAGACGCGCCCGTACTTCCAGGGATCAAGGCTAACGGCCAGCGTAGGCCACGACATGGGATTCGATGTGACGGTGATCACAGACAACATGCCTGCATTCGTGATGAAAAATGAAGGCATCGATCTGTTCACCTCGGCGGCTGATGTCATCTGCTGTGACGGTCATGTTATCAATAAAGTAGGCACATATCAGATAGCTATAGCCGCGAAATATCACGGCATACCGTATTATGTCAGCGGAACTCCTGATCAGGGACATCCGACTGTAGACACGGTAAAGATAGAGATGAGAGACCCGGATTTTGTTCTTCAGGCAATGGGGACTCCGACTGCGAACCGCGAGGTGAAGGGCTACTACCCTGCCTTCGATATCACTCCGCCGGAGCTTGTTACAGGCGTGGTTACGGATCAGGGCGTGCTCAGCCCGGACAGGCTTTCGGAATACGAGGCAATAAAAGATCAGTTTTTAGTCTGACGTTTGCGCGCGGCGCGGTCTTCAAGCCATGCCGGACCGACTATCGAGATAAGAATGAGAAATGATCCCAACAGCATTGAAGGGGTCATTTTTTCATCGAGGAAGATGATGCCGAGTATCGCTGCGGTGAGAGGATTGAATACCGCGAGCACTCCGGCGCGCTCAGGAGTTATATACTTCTGGCCGAAAGGCTGTATGGTGAATCCCACGCAGCTGCAGATAATGGCGAGCGCAAGTATGGCGCCCCATTCGCTTCCGCTTTGAGGCATGCGGATGTCTTCAAATATAAAGGCTCCAATGAAGCCGAAAATGGCGATGAAGAGGAGCTGATATACCGAGACAACCATGAGGTCGTCGTTCTTCGCGGCAGTATCGGTAACTATCACTGAGAGAGAGTACCAGAAGGTGCCGAAAAGCACCAGAAGCTCTCCGCTCGTGAATCCGAGCCTGTCGCCCTTGAGGGTCAGGAAACCGACGCCGATCACGCAGATCAGCGATGAAAATACCGTGATCCTGTCAGGAAATCTTCTGTGGATAAGGCAGGCAAGGGCAGGCACCAGCACTACCACCATTCCTTCAAGAAAAGCGGTAACGGACGAAGGCGTGGTCTTAAGTCCCATCATCTCGGTGAGCATGGCTAAAAAGAAGGTGGCGCCTATGAGAGCGCAGTGGAACATCGTCTTCGCATCCACCTTGGTCAGGTGCTTGCGGAAGAGTATCGCGATGATAACGAAGGCGATAGTGAAGCGGCAGCCGATGGTCAGGAAGGGACCCATGGTGCGCATGGCGATCTTTCCAAACAAAAGAGAACTGGACCTCAGCGCAAGCGCTATGGCTACCAGTATCTCACCTTTTCTTTCATCCATATTTATCTCTATCCCGTTCCTTTTCATACCGATATTTTAGCATAAGGCTGATGAGGCGTTCAAGCCCGCGGACGCCTTAAAATATTGTAAAGAAAGGCGTTTGCGGATAAAGCGGATGATATAATCCTACACGTAAAAATGGCAAAAAATGTCATAAAAGAAAGGCAGAAAAAATGGCAAAAGTAGATATTTTCTCAGGTTTTCTCGGAGCAGGCAAAACTACACTTATCAAAAAGCTGATCTCCGAGGGGTATGACACTAAAAACATAGTTCTCATCGAGAACGAATTCGGCGAGATTGGAGTAGACACAGGTTTCCTCAGGGAGTCGGGAGTCAAGATCAACGAGATGGTAGCGGGCTGCATCTGCTGCACGCTCGTGGGAGATTTTGGAAAAGCTCTGAATGAAGTTATCGAGCAGTACGATCCTGAAAGGATCCTTATCGAACCTTCCGGAGTAGGCAAACTCTCAGACGTTATCATCGCCGTACAGGATCTCAAGAATGACAGGATCGAGCTCAACGGTTTCACTACAGTAGTTGATGCCAAGAGATACAAAATGTACATGGAGAACTTCGGGGAGTTCTTCGCCAATCAGGTAGAGCACGCAAGCTCTATCTTCCTGTCACATCAGCAGGGAATGTCCTCTGCAGAGCTCGACGAAGTCGTTAAGGATATCAGAACGCTTAACCAGACCGCTCAGGTAGTCACCACAGACTGGGATCAGCTCAGCGGAGCGAAGATGCTCGAGGTAATGGAGTCAGACAAGACTCTCAATGCTGAGCTCGACAAGCTGAGAGCCGAGGCATATGAGGAGCTCGAGGCACATGAGCATGAGCACCATCATCACCACGATGATGACGACGATGATGAGCACGGGCATCACCACCACCATCATCACCACCACGACGATGATGACGATCACGATGAGTGTGATGATGACGAGTGCGGATGCGGACATCACCACCACCATCACCACCATCATCACCATCACGGGCATGACGCGGATGAGGTCTTTGATGAAGTCGGAGCTCAGACCAGCAACAAGTATACGAAGGCCGAACTGGAGGAGATCATCGACAGCCTTGATGAGTGCGGAGAGGTGCTCAGAGCTAAAGGCATCGTAGAAAACGCTGACGGCGGCTGGCTCGAGTTCGATTACGTGCCTGGCGAAGGCGAGGTAAGAGAGACTGAGGCAGAAGCGACCGGAATGGTAGCTGTCATCGGAACAAGAATAAATAAGGAAAAGCTGAGCGCTCTCTTCAGACTTGCATAATGCAGGAGCGCTGATAATAAAAAAATGAGAGAAATACCTGTATATCTTTTTACCGGATTCCTCGGATCCGGCAAAACAACATTCATAAAAGAGACACTTGAGAATCACGAGTTCGGAGATGACGGCCGCACGCTGCTCCTTATCTGTGAAAACGGAGAGACTCAGTACGAGCCGGAGAAATTCGTTGGCCCCGGCGTCAGAGTGGAGCGCATAAAGTCCGAAGCCGAACTCAATGACGTAAACCTCGGCCGCATCAACAGGCAGGGCGGATTCGACCGTGTTGTAGTGGAGATGAACGGCATGTGGGAGAACCAGAAGCTCTTCGCCGCGATGCCGCGAGGATGGCTGATCGCCCAGGAGATGGCGCTCTTCGACACCACTACCTTCATGATGTACAACAAGAACATGCGTCAGCTCTGCTTCAACAAGATGCAGACTGCTGACATGGTGGTGTTCAACCGCTGCGTGAAAGGCTTTGATAAGATGCCTTACCACAAGGAGGTGCGTATAGCGAACCGCAGGTCTATGATAGTCTACGAATACGGCCCGAACGACATAGAGCCTGATGATATCATCGATCCGCTCCCTTATGATATGAACGCGCCAAAGATAAAGATCGAAGACGAGTGGTACGCGGAGTGGTACAGGGATATCAACGAGAACGAGGACGATTATGACGGCAAGACCTTCATCATAAAGGGAAGAGTTGCGCTTTCAGACGAGCTCCCGCAGGGGCAGTTCGCTTTCGGAAGACACGTGATGACATGCTGTGAGGCAGACATACAGTTCGCGGGACTGCTGGCGTATTATTCCGGCGCCGAGAAGCTGAGCGTGGGAGACTGGGTAGAAATAACAGCCAAGGTACGCTGCGAGTATACGGAAGCTTACAAGGAGAAAGGTCCTGTGCTTTACATCAGAAATCTTGAGAGATGTGAGGCCTGCGATCCGGAAGTCGCTACATTCTGATCACAAGGGGGAAAAGATATGGAGAATCTCAGAGCAAAAGCGAAGAGGATCATTAGTTCGCTGCTGGTGACAGCGCTTACGCTGGGTCTTGTTGCCGGGCTGCTGGCAATAGAGCCGGCAAATGCCGCCTCGGAATTCAGCTACGCGAGTCCTTTCCAGAAGACAGGCTACTCGACGTATTACCACAAGGCAAGGTATGCTGACAACCTTATCGTAAACGGAGTGGATATCTCTGACTGGCAGTCAAAGAACTGCCGCTTTGGCGATGCAAAGAAAGCCGGCGTTGATTTTGCTATTATGAGAGTCACATATTCCTCGTACAGCAAAAAGAATCTTTCGATGTATATCGATGAAAAGTTCAGCGCTCAGTACTCCAATGCAAAAGCAAACGGAGTAATGACGGGTGTCTACGTATTCTCACAAGCCAAAAACGCGTCCGAAGGTGCTAAGGAAGCCACATTTGCTGTTAACAGACTGAAGGCGCTTGGCATCGGGCCGAAAGATCTTAACCTGCCGGTATACATGGATTATGAGTTTGCGGGAGGAGTACTTGGCAGAATGCGTGGTCTCAAAAGAACTGATGCAACCAATGCTGCTGTAGCATTCTGTAACACAATCAGGGCCGCAGGTTATCAGCCGGGTATATATGCGAACACCACATTCTTCAGTTCGTATATCACAACAAGTCAGCTTACATCAGATGTCGATCTCTGGTGTGCACAGTACTACAACCGCAATCAGTCATCGGTGAACTACTCCAAATGGCAGTACAGCAGCAGCGCGAGGATCGATGGCATGCTTTCGTTCACTGGACTGCAGGGGAATATCGATGCCAACTTCTGGTACCTCAACAAGAAAACAGCAACGAGTCCGGTCGTGACCAGTATATACGGGAATACTACGTTGAGTTTAAGCGAAGCTAAAGCGCCTAAATTCAAATTATACAGCGGAGACACTCTTCTGAAAGAAGGAGTGGATTACACTGTAGGAGGAATCAGAAACAATGCTGTAGGGAATGGATACGCATATATCAAAGGCATAGGTAAATATGGGGGATATGCGCTGGTGCCTCTTAAGATAACAAACGGTACACAAAGCAACAGTACACAAAGCAACGGTACACAAAGCAAAGTGGCAAAACTTGTATCTGACCTGGAGCCGGCGGAGACACCTATCACTTGTGCAAACTACCTGACCAGGGCTTCTGACGAGAGATCCAGTTACATTACAACCTCATCAACCTCGCAGATAAGCTATAAGGCAGGGAATACCTATGTTGTTCAGGACTATCTGAATATAAGGAAAGGTGCAGGCACTGATTATGACAGAGTACTCAGGAGCAGTCTCAGCAGTACTATGAAAAACAAGACTGCGAGCGGAAACAAGTATGCTGTGCTCAAGCCTGGCGAAAAGGTGGAATGCCTCAAGGTAAGCGGATCCTGGATGCAGATATCCGGCGGATGGATATGCTGCCAATCAGGTGACGAGGTATATGTAAAATAGGTCAATGAAAAAACGACTCTGAACATGTTGAACCCCATCAACCTGCGCATAGCCGTTTCTTCAAAGCACTATCTCATATCGATTCTTTAGAAGGACTCTCCCCGTAGACCGGAGAGTCTTTTTATAATGTTGAGAGCAAACATACTCTTTCGAGTTGAACTGACAGCCTGCGATCCAACATTATTGTTATATACATTTTATTGAATACAGGGGCCTGATGTTATAATATTGTTACGAATACTATAACAAAATTACAGTTTTGCTCAAAATGACAGGGCGCAAGCTGATGCCGGAAAACATAGAAGGATCACTTATGGCTGAAAAGAAGATCGCGAATTTAATACTGAGCCGCACCAGGAGAAATCAGATATACCTTCCGTTTGCGCGCAAAAAACCATATTTTGAAGCTATCGCTGCAGGTGATGAAAACAGGATAGCCGAGCTCTCGCAGGAGAATTACCAGTATCCGACCGCGCTTTACAACAGATGCGGCTCATACAGCGAGGCTATGAACAAAATGTACTATGAGGCGGTCAACGCGGCCAGCGAGATGTGCCTTATAGCGATACAGTCAGGCCTGCTCGACATGGTGGCATACGACATCCGCGATGAATTTATAAAGGAGTTCGACAATGCGGTATCGCTTCCCGACCTCTACGACCTTGTCCACGGAATGGCGCACAATTACGCAGTCAAGATGAAGTACGTGCTCAGGGAGAAGAGACGCTCACCGAGGCTTGCCCGAATGATGACATATATAGAGGAGCACCTTACCGAAAAGATAGAGCTCGCCGACATCGCGGAGCATGTGGGCATAAGCCGCACATACGCGTCAGCAGTCTTCAAGGAGGAGCTTGGAATCACTATCAGCGAGTTCATACTGAAGGAACGCCTTCTCGAAGCCAAGCGCATGCTGAGAGACTCGGATATGACAGTGGCGAACATAGCAGACAGGCTCGCGTTCTGCTCGCAGAGCTATTTTACCAAGAACTTTACGGAAGCCGAAGGGATGACACCGGTCGAATACCGCCGGCAATACGGATAAAGGGCGCAAGCTGATGCCGAAAAACATAGCCCTTGCCCGTTCCAAGGCGCTCATCGTTTTGCGTTAGCTTGTGTTAGAGCCAAAGGCAGATACTCTGTTTTTGTGAGATAGTGACGCGCGAATGCGGCATTCCGCTCAAGTGCGGGCCGGACTATATTTTTTCGGCCGCTTGCGCATTTAGTGGTTGCTGCAGACCTACACTTTTATGCGACATCGGCTTATATATGTCTGGCAGGTAACTCGAGAACGCCGGCACTTAGCGACTGGCAAGCCGCAGGCGCAGACAGAGCTTAGTACCGCTGCGTTCGAATGTTAGCGAGAGCGTGCCTGACAGATATATATAAGCCGATGATATAAGAAATAATGAGAAATACAGCTGAACATAAAATCGAATACGGCAAGTGGGAGCGGTCGTACATCTGCATCGATCTGAAGTCCTTCTACGCCTCCGTCGAATGCGTAGAGCGCGGCCTCGATCCGTTGACGACCGATCTTGTCGTGGCAGATCCTACCCGCGGCGACAGAACGATATGCCTTGCTGTCTCTCCGTCTCTCAAGGCGAGAGGAGTAAGCGGCAGGGCCAGGGTGTTTGAGATACCGAAGAGCTTTGAATACATAATGGCTCCTCCGAGGATGCACCTCTACATGGAATACGCCGCTGAGATATACAAGATATACCTCGACTATATCGCGCCGGAGGATATGCACGTTTATTCGATAGATGAGGTCTTTTTCGATGTGACAGCCTATCTTAAGCGCTATGACATGGATCCGAAGCAGATGGCGGAGTTCCTGATGAGAGAGGTCTATGAGAGGATAGGTGTAAGGGCAACGGCGGGGGTCGGCCCCAATCTGTATCTGGCCAAGATAGCCATGGACATAATCGCCAAACACGCGGACGACTTCATCGGCGTGCTCGACGAGGACGCGTATAAGCTGCAGCTCTGGGATCACAGGCCCCTGACTGACTTCTGGATGATAGGCCGCCAGACGGCAAAGAAGTTTGAGCGCATAGGCATCACCACCATGGGCGGGATAGCCGAGCTGGCTGCACGTGATGAAGACCTGCTCTACAGGATGTTCGGAATAAACGCTGAGCTGATGATCGACCATGCTTACGGGATCGAAACGACGGAGATGCCGGACATCAAGGGATATAAGACGAAAAGCAATTCGCTCTCGCACGGGCAGGTGCTGATGCGGGATTACACGAATGAAGAGGGGCGGCTCATCATAAAGGAGATGACCGAGCAGCTCTGCCACGAGATGACAGAGAAGGGCAGGGTGACTCCGAATGTGTCGATCGCTGTCGGTTACAGCAACGCCCTTCATGTACCGATGTCGCACGGCTCGGTAAGCTTCGGTTATCTGACGGACGCGGCTTCGGTCATTATGCCGGCGGTCGCCGATCTTTATGATAATATAACCAATCATGAGTATCCGGTCAGAAGGATGTTTGTGAACTTCAATGACATAAAGCCTAAAGAGCCTGAAAACAAGCAGATGACTCTCTTCGATCTTGCCGACGCGGAGGCTGAGGAAGAAGGCAAAACGATGGGGCAGATGCGGCGTGAAGGCATGGCTGATCCGGTAACTGAAACGAGCACCCGGCTCAAGCGCGACGCCAGGCTGCAGGAGGCCGTAAACTCCATAAGGAAGAAATACGGCAAGGACGCGATGTTCAGGGGAATGGATCTCGAGGAGGCCGCGACCACGAGGGAGAGAAATCATCAGATCGGCGGACATAAAGAATAGTGAGAAGTGTGTGAAGTTAGTGAAAGAGAACAATAAAAAATGTATAATGAACGATAACGGGTTCTGGGAACGGCCGGCATCGGCAAGACCCAGAATGCCGCGCGCGCAGAGGGCGAAACAATTCGCGCCGTTTGACGCGCTTACCGGTCTGTCCGAAAGGCTGAGACAGGCCGAAGAGGAACACGAGAGAGAGCTGCAGTCCGGAACGAGGATCTCCGGAGACGACAGCAGTAATATACAGGAGGGTATTTAATGGCAGTTAATTTAAAAGGGAGAAGCTTTCTGACACTGATGGACTTCACACCTGCGGAGATCAGGTATCTTCTCGATCTCGCGCACGATCTGAAGGCAAAAAAGAGACTGGGAATCAAGGGCAATTCGCTCGAGGGTAAAAATATAGTACTGCTCTTCGAGAAGACATCGACGAGGACAAGATGTTCATTCGAGGTAGCCGCAATGGACGAAGGCGCCGGCGTGACATTCCTTGACAGCAAGAGCTCGCAGATGGGAAAGAAGGAGAGCATCGCGGATACAGCAAAGGTGCTCGGGCGCATTTTCGACGGAATCGAGTACAGGGGATATGAGCAGGCTGTTGTAGAGGAGCTTGCCGCTGAGTCGGGAGTTCCGGTATGGAACGGCCTTACAGACGTAGACCATCCGACACAGATACTCGCAGACCTCCTTACGATCGAGGAGCATGTTGCGAAGCCTCTCAGCGAGGTAAAGGTAGTATTCGTAGGTGACGTCCGCAACAACATGTCATACGCATGGATGTACGGCTGCGCCAAGATGGGCATGGACTTCGTGGCATACGGACCGCAGGAGCTCTGTGACGCTGTTGATCAGGACATACTCGCGCGTGCGAACGCCGTTGCTGCCGAGACCGGAGCATCGATCACCGTATCGAGCGATGAGGCCGATCTCAAGGGCGCTGATGTGGTATACACGGATATCTGGGCTTCGATGGGCGAGGAGGATCAGATCCCTGAGAGAGTCAGGATGCTGACTCCATACAAGGTAACAGAGGAGCTCATGGCAAAGACAGAGAATCCTGAATGCCTCTTTATGCATTGCCTGCCTTCGTTCCACAACTTTGAAACGACCATGGCCGCAGAGCAGATGAAGCTTGGCTATGATATCAGGGAAGTCACTGAAGAGGTATTCTCGGGCAAGAACTCAGTCGTTTTCGACGAGGCGGAGAACAGACTGCATACCATCAAGGCCGTTGTTGTAGCGACCCTTGCGTAAATAAGATAAAACAGAACAGACGGAGGCATAATGAATTTCAGAATTCCCGAATATAAGGCACCTGACTTCACGGAAACAAAGCTCGCTGACGCTCCTGACTGCAGATTCGAAGCTGCTGACAGAGACGGCGTAGCGCCTGAGTACTTCCACAGTACTTCGATGTTTCCTGAGTACTTCAAGGTAAGCGGTGAGTGGAGACTTGCCGAAGAGAGCAGGATGGACTCCAGCGTAGTGCTGAGACCTGACGGCAGACTCGATGTGGTCGAGAACCGCAACATCCGCAAAGGCGATATGGTGGCTCTCGGAAGAAGTGAGGACGGACACGAGGGAATATACGTACATACCAAAGGCTTTGAGGACGAAGAGTCAGCGATAGACGATCAGTTCGTTTTCCGTCAGGGCAGGAGCAGAGAGACTTCGTATGCCCGTGACTACGACAGGCTTTTCGAGCTGCTGAACTATGAAAAGGAACACGGAAACATCGTCTGGGTAATGGGTCCGGCTTTTGCCTTCGACCATGACGCGAGAGCATGCATGCAGTCACTGGTAGAGAACGGCTATGTGGACGCACTGCTGGCCGGCAACGCGCTTGCCACGCACGACCTCGAGGGGGCTCTGCTCAACACGGCCCTCGGCCAGGACATCTACACGCAGAAGTCTCATCCGAACGGCCACTACAATCACCTTGATGTAGACAACAAGGTGCGCAGGAGCGGCTCCATTCCTCAGTTCATCGAGGACTACGGCATCGACAACGGCATCATATACAGCTGTGTAAAGAACGACGTGCCTGTAGTGCTGACAGGCTCCATCCGCGACGACGGGCCGATACCTGAAGTTATAGCGGATGTGTATGAGGGCCAGAACGTAATGAGACAGACTGTCAGAAAGGCGACTACTGTCATCTGCCTGGCGACAATGCTGCATACGATCGCGACGGGCAACATGACTCCGTCGTTCAGAGTGCTTGAGGACGGCACGGTCAGGCCGGTGTTCCTGTACACGGTCGACGCGGATGAATTCGTCGTAAACAAGCTGCTCGACAGAGGAAGTCTTGCGGCTACAACGATCGTAACGAATGTTCAGGATTTCATCACTATCGTGGCCAACGGCCTCGGACTGGACTGGAAAAGATATTCATAAATAGAAAGGGGATCCACATGGCAGAAATCAAGCATCTTATCAACATCACTGATCTGAGCGTGGAAGACATCGATCACCTGATGGAGACCGCGGATGACATAATCGAGCATCCCGAAGCTTACTGGGACAGCTGCGCGCACAAGAAGCTAGCTACGCTGTTCTTTGAACCAAGCACCAGAACAAGGCTGTCATTCACAGCCGCGATGATGGAGCTGGGCGGCAACGTGCTGGGCTTCGATCAGGCACAGTCGAGTTCCTCCGCAAAAGGAGAGACCGTGGCAGACACCATAGTCATGGCAGGCTGCTATGCGGATATCATCGCGATGAGACACCCTAAGGAGGGAGCTCCGGTTGTAGGAGCAGCGAGATCTACCGTTCCTATCATCAATGCCGGAGACGGCGGGCACTTCCATCCTACACAGACGCTTACCGACCTCATGACTATCCACCGCAAAAAGGGTGAGATCGGCAACTTCACGGTAGGCCTCTGCGGAGACCTCAAGTACGGCAGAACAGTGCACTCTCTTATCGAGGCGCTGCTGAGATATGAGGGAGTCAGATATTACCTGATCGCTCCTGAAGAGCTTAAGCTTCCTGGATACATCAGGGAAAAGCTCGACGAAGCCGGTGTTGAATGGCATGAAGTGGAAAGCCTCGAAGACGCGATCCCTGAACTCGACATACTGTACATGACGAGGATACAGCAGGAGCGGTTCCCGAGCTGGGAAGAGTACGAAAAACTCAAGGACAGCTTCATCCTTACAAGATCGATGCTGAAGCCTGCGAAGGAAGACATGATAATACTCCATCCGCTGCCGCGCGTAAACGAGATAGACGTGGATGTTGATGACGATCCGAGAGCATGCTATTTCTATCAGGCGCTGATGGGCAAGTACATCCGTATGGCGCTCATACTGTATCTGCTGGGTATTAAGTAGAGAGGAGGACAACATGAACATAGACGGAATCAACACGGGATATGTACTCGATCACATCAAGGCCGGCAAGGGCTTCGAGCTGTATCACCTCCTCGGCCTCGACAAGGCGGACTGCACGGTGGCCATCATCCAGAGGGCATCGAGCGCAAAGTACGGAGCAAAGGATATCATCAAGATAGACGCGGATATTCCTATCGACTATGACCTCATCGGCTATATCAGCCCGGACATCACGGTCAATATAGTAAAGAACCGCGAGCTGGTAAAGAAGTTCAAACCGAATCCTCCGACAGAACTCAGAAACGTGATAGAATGCCGCAACCCTAGGTGCATCACATCTGTAGAGAGAGGCATTCCTCAGAGGTTCAGACTTGTAGACAAGGAATCGAGAAATTACCGCTGCGTTTACTGCGACACGCTGTATCGCGAGAATAAATAAAACTTACGGACTCCATGGCCGGGCCATGGAGTCCTTTCGATAATGAGATCAGGAGCAGAAATGGGTATAATCGCAGGATTCATGGTGCCGCACCCGCCTATGATAGTGCCTGATATAGGCAGAGGCAGTGAGGCACAGGTAGAGGATACCGCCGCGGCCTACAGGCGGGCCGCGGATGAGATAGCCGCCCTCGCGCCGGATACAATAGTGATAACAAGTCCGCATTCGGTAATGTACTCGGACTATTTTCACATCTCACCCGGCATGGGAGCGTCGGGCAGCTTTGCCGGATTCAGGGCGCCGCAGGTCAGATTCAGCGAGGAATACGATACTGCGCTTGTCGGTGAGATATGCAGACTGGCCGATTCGGAGGATTTCCCCGCGGGCGTGATGGGCGAACGGGGCAGTGAGCTCGATCACGGCACCATGGTGCCGCTGTGGTTCATTCGCGGCAGATACAAAGGCGGAAAGATAGTGCGCATAGGACTGTCCGGCCTGCCGCTTATCGACCACTATAAGCTGGGAATGCTGATACGAAAGGCAGCGGAGAACACCGGGCGCAGAGTCGTAATGGTGGCAAGCGGCGACCTTTCCCACAAACTGCAGGACTACGGACCTTACGGCTATGTGCCGGAAGGCCCGGAGTACGATGAGCGCATAATGGATGTGATGGGCCGGGGCGCATTCGGCGAGCTCTTTGACTTTGACAGCGCTTTCTGCGACAAGGCTGCTGAATGCGGGCACAGATCGTTCGTCATAATGGCCGGAGCGTTTGACGGCACGGATGTTAAGGCAGAAAGACTGTGCCATCAGGATGTAACGGGAGTCGGATACGGCATATGCACCTTCTATCCGGAAGGCGCGGATGAGAACAGGCACTTTCTGCAGCGCAGGCTGGATGCTGTCGAGAAGGAGCTAAGCGCTAAGCGCGCTGAGTCAGACGAGTATGTAAGGCTTGCCCGCGAGGCGGTAGAGGCATACGTGCTGAGCCGCCGTGAGATCGAAGTGCCGGAGGGCCTGCCCGATGATATGCTGAGTAAGCGGGCGGGAACATTCGTGTCGATACATAAGCACGGAGAACTCAGGGGCTGCATAGGGACCATAGCTCCGACGCGCAGAAGCGTGGCAGAGGAGATCATCGGCAACGCTGCAAGCGCTTCTTCGAGAGATCCGAGATTCCCGCCTATAAAACCTGCGGAACTGCCGTGGCTCGACATAAGCGTGGATGTTCTCGGCGAGCCGGAGAGCATCACTTCGATGGATCAGCTCGATGTAAAGAGATACGGGGTCATCGTAAGCTGCGGCAACAGAAGGGGGCTGCTGCTTCCAGATCTGGACGGAGTGGATACGCCTGAGCAGCAGGTGGATATCGCCATGAAGAAGGGCGGCATCCGAAGATCAGAAAAATACAGACTTCAGAGGTTTGAAGTCATCAGACATTACTGAGAGTGACGGGCCATGCGGTCCGGGACGGAGGAAAGGCGAATATGGCTGTCTGCAGTGTGTGCTTCAGACATTGCGATATACCGGAAGGCAGACTCGGCTTCTGCGGAGCGAGGACCTGCGCTGACGGAAAGGTGACCGCCGCCAATTACGGCAGGGTCACTTCGCTTGCGCTCGATCCGATCGAGAAGAAACCTCTCGCGAGGTTCCGCCCGGGATCGCTGATACTCTCGGCGGGCAGCTACGGCTGCAACCTCAGATGCCCGTTCTGCCAGAATTACGGGATATCGTGGTCAGATGAGGCATTCGGATACGCTGAGACGGCCGGATACGTGCCGCCTGAAGATCTCGCCGGCATGGCGCTGTCATGCAGGGACAGGGGAAACATTGGCCTGGCGTTCACCTACAACGAGCCGCTCATAGGATATGAGTACATACGCGACACGGCAAAGCTGGTGCACGGGCAGGGCATGGTGAACGTGCTGGTCACCAACGGGACGGCTGACCTGAGTGTACTGAAAGAGCTCGCGCCATATATAGACGCGATGAACATAGACCTGAAGGGTTTCACTGACCATTACTATAATGAGGTGCTTGGCGGCGACCGCGCTATGACGATGGCCTTTATAGAAGAAGCCGTCAGATTCTGCCATGTGGAGCTTACCACGCTCATCGTTCCGGGTGAGAACGACAGCGAGGATGAGATCCGCAGCATGACAGAATGGATCGCCGGCCTGAAGGACGCGGATGGAAATACCTGCGGAAGAAACATACCGCTTCACATCTCGAGGTTCTTCCCGAGATTCAATATGACGGACAGGGACGCTACAGATGTGCGGCTCATTTACAGGCTTGCGGATACAGCCCGCGAAAAGCTTAAATACGTTTACACGGGCAACTGCTGATATATGTTTAATGAATAATCTTTTCATCGAAAACACGGAGAATAAAGAAAAATACATACTTGTCGCGGTGGCCTCGGGAGATGAAGAGGCTGCCTGGGACTCTCTTGACGAGCTCGCGGATCTTCTGGATACCGCGGGAGGAGAGACAGTGATGCAGGTGGTGCAGAATCTCGTGCACCCCGATAAGTCGACATATATCGGCAAGGGCAAGGCGGCAGAGCTTCGCGAATCGATAGAGATACATGAAGCTGACGGCATCATATGCGATGATGAGCTGACTGCCTCGCAGATGCGCAACCTATCCGAGCTGACAGGCGCGAAGGTGATCGACCGCACCACTCTCATACTGGATATCTTCGCTGCACACGCCCGCACAAGAGAGGGCAAGCTGCAGGTGGAGATAGCCCAGCAGAAATACAGATATGCGAGGCTTCGCGGCATGGGCGAGGCTCTTTCGAGGCTGGGCGCGGGCATAGGCACCAGGGGCCCGGGTGAAACAAAGCTCGAGACTGACAGGCGGGTGATACAGAAGCGCATAAGCATACTGTCAGATGATCTGGAGGCCATGAAGAGGGCCAGAGACACCGCCAGAAAGAAACGCTCGTCAAATTCCGTGCCGGCAGCAGCAATAGTCGGCTACACCAATGCGGGCAAGTCGACCCTGCTGAACAGGCTGACAGGCTCGGACGTGCTGTCAGAGGACAAGCTTTTCGCGACACTCGATCCGACGACGAGGGCGGCGGTGCTCCCCGACGGCCAGAAGCTGCTGTTCACAGACACTGTAGGCTTCATCAACAAGCTCCCGCACAATCTCGTGGACGCGTTCCGCAGCACACTGGAGGAAGCAGGCTATGCGGACATCATAGTCCATGTGATAGACGCGTCGGACCCTCAGGCCGAGCTGCACAGAAGGGTTGTATATGACACGCTGACAGACCTCGGCATATGCGACAAGCCTGTCATCACTGTCTGGAACAAAGCGGATCTGGTGGATAAGGACGCTCTTTTCAGGGATTTTGGAGCGGACGCATCGGTAAAGATCTCGGCGAAGACAGGAGAAGGCTTCGGTGAGTTCTACAGCGAACTCGCGAGACTCCTGAGGGAGAGCCGGGTGCTCGTGGATACAATCATCCCATACAAAAATACCGCGGCAGTCGCGGAGATAAGGAGATCAGGCCAGCTCCTCGCTGAAGAATATGAGGAGGATGGCGTTCATATAAAGGCATATGTGCCGCGCGCGCTTGCGGCAAAGAAGGGCCTGATATACTAATATTAATGAATATAATCAGGAAACTTTTTTTATTGATAATAGCAGCGGCACTGCTGGTTCTTGGCATCAGCGCCTATGTTGCGATGTCGGTCTCAGGCGATATCGCCGGAGTCGATGACGGCAGCGGGATAGGCAGCGCGGAGGCAGAGGAATGCAGGAGCATCGAACCGCAGTGCATTCTTGTGCTGGGCTGCGCCGTGTGGCCGGGCAATGAGCCTTCGCCGATGCTGAAGGACAGGCTGGATACAGCGATAGCTCTTTATAAGGAGGGCGTCGCGCCCAAGCTGCTTCTCAGCGGCGACAACAGCGTAGCGGAATACAGCGAGCCTGACTGCATGCTGCAGTACACCCTCGCTCAGGGCGTTCCGCCTAAGGACATATTCCTTGACTACGCCGGCTTTTCTACGTATGAATCAGTCTACCGCTCGCATGCCGTGTTCATGGCCGATCGGCTTATTGTGGTCACTCAGAAATACCACCTGTTCAGGGCGCTCAAAGCCTGTGAGGCACTCGGCATCGAGGCCCGGGGCGTGGCATCAAACCAGGAGAAGTACGCAGGAAGATTTTACAGAGAAGCGAGGGAGGTGCTCGCCCGCAACAAGGATCTCTTCAAGGGCCTGATCAAAGCTAAACCGACATTCCTCGGTGATGAGATCCCTGTGGACGGAGACGGTACGGTCACACATCTCAATTGATACGGAGACGATCGATGTCTGAAAGCTGACAAAAAGGCTGACGTATTATAGAAATACGCAGCCTTTTTTAATCTCATGATCCTCAGTTCCTATTTCTTTATTGCTCTTCTGGCAGTCTTGATGGCCTTTGCCGAGCAGACCAGTCTGCACAGATGGCAGCCGACGCATTTATTGCCTATGAGGATAGGCTTGCGTGTTTCGCAGTCGAACTTGATAGCCTGGTGTCCGCCGTCCATGCACGAGATATAGCATCTTCCGCAGCCGTTGCAGAGCACATAGTCGAACACCGGGTACAGTATGGTGTCTCTTTCGATGCTGTGGTGATCGACTACGGTACCAGCCGCGCCTCCGATGAGATCTTTCACCGATGAGATACCCTTTGCTTTCATGTATTCCTGAAGCCCTTCGATCATGTCATCGATGATGCGGTATCCGTACTGCATCACGGCGGTGGTCACCTGCAGGCTGCCCGAGCCGAGAAGAATGAACTCGAGGGCGTCGCGCCAGGTCTCTATTCCTCCCATGCCGCTTATATGCAGTCCCTGAAGCTCTTCGCATCTCGAAAGGTCTGAGATGAATCTCAATGCTACAGGCTTTACGGCGTTGCCGGAGTATCCGCCAACGATGGACTTTCCGTGTACTGCCGGCTCAGCCACCAGCGTGTCGATATCTACTCCCGTGATGGAATTGATCGTGTTTATGGCAGCGATGCCGTCAGCTCCTCCGCGTTTTGCGGCGAGCGCTATAGGCACCATGTCGGTGATATTCGGCGTAAGTTTCGCGAGGACAGGGAGCGAAGTGCCTCTCTTGGTAGCTCTCGTGAACCTTTCCACCAGTTCAGGTGACTGTCCTATCGTTACTCCGAGATCGTCGTCTTCCATGTTAGGACACGAGAAGTTGCATTCGATCACTGATGCTCCGGCCTTTTCGCATTTGGCGGCAAGATCGGTCCATTCCTGCTCATTCTGTCCCATTATGGAGGCAACGATCACCTTCGTAGGGAATTCATTCCTCAGCTTCTCAAAGATGATCATATTCTCTTCAACGCTGTGGTCGGAGAGCTGCTCTATGTTCTTGAATCCGCAGAAGGCGTTGGAGTGATGCCTTATGGCTGAGAATCTCGGCGAGGTCTCGTGCTGCGGAAAGCTGCATATCGTCTTGAATGAAGCTCCTGCCCATCCGGCCTCAAACGCGCGCCTGCACATGTCGTATGAGCTTGCGACGACGGATGATGACAGCAGGAAAGGGTTCTCGAGCTTTATCCCGCAGATATCGGTGGACAGATCCACCTGGTCGATCACGCTTTCAGGAAGGATAGGGGCGTCACGCTTCACCTGCATGAAGATCTCCTGTATGTCGACCGGCAGCTTTGGGTCATTGTGCAGACAGGCCCTTACACACGGCGCGTTGCAGTATGTGCAGTCGCAGTCGAGCTTTCTGGCGGCTCCGATATAATTTCTGAAGTACAGGGACTTAAGGATCCCGCCTACATCAGCATGCTGAGGGCATGCCTTTGTGCATGGCGGATCGAGGCAGAGCATGCATTTGCTGACCTCGGACTTGTCAAAGGTCATGATATATTTCTCGCTGTTGAATTCCATGGATCATTCACCTCCGTGATGGCAGTTTGTACATCAGTGAAGTTACTCACACCAATAATTATAATTAATTGTTACCCTGAAAGCACACTTTAAAGACTGCTGTTATGAAGAAAAAACGTATGTTATACTCCGAATAAAGAAACAAAATGATATCAATATCTTTGGGATAGCAATGAAAAAGAATCTGTACGGGAAAAATGTATTTGTTACCGGAGCTTCTTCGGGCATCGGAAGGGCGTGCGCGCTCATGTTCGCCCGCAGCGGCTGCGATGTCACAGGCGTTTCGAGGAATACGGAAGAGAAGACCGAACGCTTTGAAGGAGGCGGAAGTCTGACTCTCAGAAAGCTCGATGTCACCGATGAGGCAGCGGTAAGAGAATTCGTTGAGAAACTTGAGGCTGTGGATATCGCGATACTTTGCGCGGGAATGGGAGTCGCCGGTCCGGCAGAGACCGCTCCGTCAGAACTGACCAGAAAGCAGATGGAGGTCAATTACTTCGGTACGCTCAACGCTGCGCAGCCATGCCTGTCAAGGATGCGCGGACAGGGCAAAGGCCTTCTTATAATAATAGGATCGATCGCCGGCAGGGTATCGATCCCGATGCAGAGCCAGTATTCCGCAAGCAAGTACGCGCTCGAGGCGTTTACGGATGCCGTCCGCATGGAGATGAAACCATACGGTGTCAGAGCCTGCATAATCGAGCCGGGCGATACAAAGACGGGATTTACGGCAGCAAGAGAGACGCAGCAGTGCGGCGGCTACGGCAGCGTTCTGGAGAAGAGCGTCGCGAAGATGGCCTCGGATGAGCAGAAGGGCAGGTCGCCTGACAGCGTTGCGAAGGTGGCGCTTGCTCTGGCGGCAAGGAAAGATCCTCCTGCAAGAGTGCCGGTAGGATTAGAGTACAAGGCTCTCATGATGCTTCTTCGGGTGATGCCCGACAGAGGAAAGGAATTCATTCTCAGCAGGCTCTACCTGCCGAGATGATCATGTTGATACGAAAACATCGATTGCTATTTTTTTATATCAACAAGATGGTACAAAAGTGTTGAAAAGCTGGTTTTAGTATCAACAGCCTTTTAGTGTTACTCGCTGTTTGCATAACAATTCATGTTTTCGGATACTTTTTAGCCGGACTGTTGAATTGAATAGTCTTTTTCTTGTATTAAGCGGCCTTGCAGCTCCTTACATGGTCTGTGCGATTCAGAAAGAGCTTGCAGTAAAGGATACTGTCAGTCTGTGCGGCAGGCTGTTGATACAAGAAAAAGGCAATAAATAGATTAGGTATCAACAATGTGATATAAAATGCGGATACTATTTAAAATGGTATCAACATTACTTATGCATAGTAAAAACATGGCGGTGCAAAGGAGATCTGTAAATGGCTGACGGAAAATGGGTAATGACTGAAGAGGATTCGAGGAGAGTCGATCTTACGCACAGCGGCTCCGGCTTGCAGAACCTCAGAGACCTGCCGAATTACGGAAAGCACGGTTATGTGGACGACCGTGGCGGTAAGGCTGAACACATATGCTCCTTCTGCGGCTCTGCTGATCTGCAGACCGGCTTCGGCGGTTTTGGCGATGGTTTTGGATACAGGTCGTTCAAATGCAGGACCTGCGGAGGCACCACGGATTTCGTTTATAAGGATGAGGCGGGGAAGTATTTCAGATAGTATTCCCCGGGAGTAAAATATAAATAGAAAGCTAAATTACACAATGGCATTACACATAGTACTGGTAGAACCGGAAATACCGCCCAATACGGGCAATATCGCCAGAACGGCGGCCGCTACCGACAGCGTTCTTCATCTGGTGAAGCCTCTCGGCTTCAGCCTTGACGAGAAGAGCCTGAGGCGTGCCGGCCTCGACTACTGGCCATACGTTTCGCTCGAGGTGCACGAAAGCTTCGGAGAATTCCTCGAAAAATATGAGGGAAGAAGAATGTGGCTTTCGACGACAAAGGGTGATAAGCTTTACACTGAAGCGGAATTCAGGGATGAGGACATGATCCTCTTCGGCCGCGAAACAGCAGGACTGCCGCGGGAATTCATCGAGGCAAACAGGGAATGGGCGATACGCATACCGATGAGCAGCGACACGCGCCTCAGATCGTTCAATCTCTCGAACGCCGCGAACATAGTGCTGTTTGAGGCGCTGAGGCAGCTGGGATTCCCGGGGCTTGAATAGTAATAAACGGAGGGATTACCATGAAGAAGTTTAACGCAGATTATTTCGCAGACTGGAATTATAAAAAGCATGCAAAGTTCTGCAGCTCGCTTTATCTTGCACTCTTTGCTTTTGACATGACTTTTTCGTATTTCATTATCAAGAAAGTGGCAAAGAAGGTTTCGTAATGAACAGGGCGGACAAGGCAGAAGAACTGTTCCGTAAAGGATATAACTGCAGCCAGTCTGTATTTGCCGCATTTGCAGATGAGCTTCACATGTCTGTTGAAGAGGCGGCAAGGATAGCGAGTCCCTTCGGAGCCGGATTCGGCAAGCTCAGGGAAGTATGCGGCGCTGTCAGCGGCATGACGCTCGCAGCCGGATATCTGAAGGGGTATGATGACCCGTCTGACTATGAGAGCAAGAAGCAGCTGTATGCACTCATTCAGAAGATGTGCGCTGAGTTCAAAGAGCTTGAGGGCACCATCATATGCAGGGAGCTGCTGGGCCTGAAAGAAGGAGAAGATGCGGCAGAGCCTTCAGTGCGCACTGAGGAGTACTACCGCAGCAGGCCATGCATAGGTGCCTGCAGAGCCGCAGCCGGGATAGCTGAGAAATACCTTCTGTAATGGCAGAAGGGCTTATGGGACAATGGGTTTGTGTAACAGAAGAGGAAGATCGAATGGCAACTGATGAACAAACAAAGACATTGGAATATATAGACGGATATACCGACGAAATAACAGACGAGCTGTCGGAAGACGGCGGAACTGCGGAAGCGAAGGTGCCGGAAGAAGAGATCAAGTACGACGTCGATATCGATAACAATATCGAGTTTGAGGTCGAGACAGAGCCGGCTCCAGAGCCTGAACCGGAGCCTTACGAGGAGACCGTTACCGAAGAGGTCACGGAGGAGTATACCTACGGGCCGGGTTACGGACAGGGATATGGCGGCTACGGTTATGACCGTGGATACGGCTACGACCGCGGATATACCAACCGCCAGGCCTACAGGCGCATCAACAAGCACATCTTCACCTGGATATTCTCGTTTGTGCTGGGAATTTACGGCGTGGATCGCTTTGCGCGCGGACAGATAGGACTTGGCCTTCTGAAGTTCTTTACCTTCGGCGGCTTCGGCATGTGGTATCTGGCTGATGTGATCGCGGCCGTGCTGCATTCGTACTACGGACCGAGCCGTAATAAGGAAGACCTCGAGTTTGACCAGTTCGGAAGATATGTATTTTAAAGGGGGACGGAGATAATGCTTACGTTGGAAAGAGCAAAAGAACTCAATGACGCTGTGGTGAAGGAAGATCACCTCAGACTGCATGCGCTGAACGTTATGGCGGCCATGGGCGCCATGGCTGAGCACTTCGGTGAAGACAAGGAGCACTGGATGGCAGTCGGATATCTGCACGATTACGACTATGAGCAGTATCCTGAAGAGCATCTGCTCCACACGGAGCAGCCGCTGCTCGACGCCGGCGTAGACCCTGAGGACGTGCGCGCGATACTGGCGCACGGCTACGGTCTGGTCAACGATGTGGAGCCGCTCACAAACATGGAGAAGTCGCTTTATACCGTCGACGAGCTCACAGGCATAATCCAGGCTTACGCCATACTCAGGGGAGAGGGCATCATCGGCATGCAGCCTAAGGGCTTCATGAAGAGATTCAAGGATAAGAGATTCGCGGCCAAATGCGACCGCGAGGTCATAAAAGACGGATGCGAGCGCCTCGGAATGGAGCTCCGCGATGTCGCTGAGATATGCATAAGGGGCATGCAGGAGCATGCGGAAGAGCTCGGCCTGCTCGGCACAAGTGCTGAGGAATAGCGGGGCGGGGGAATGAGCGACAACAGGAAGGGCGCGCTGCTGATCATCCTTGCCGGCACCTGCTGGGGAGTGATCAGCATATTCATCAATTACCTTTCCGCGGCCGGACTGGGCGAGATGCAGATATCGTTTCTGCGTCAGTTTTTCGCTGTGCTGGTATTTGCGCTGATCATACTTGCGCGTGACCGCTCAAAATTCAGGATGCCGCCGAAAGACCTCGGCCTCATCGTGCTGGTGGGCTTCATCAACGGCGTGCTGTTCAACTTTCTGTATTTCTACACGATAATCCACAGCCGGGCGTCCATCGCGGTGGTGCTGCTTTACACCTCGCCGGTATTCGTCATCATACTCGCGAGGCTCTTCTTCGGTGAGAAGATCACCCGCAACAAGGCCGTCGCGCTGGTGCTGACGGTAGTCGGATGCGTATTCGTGACAGGGGTGCTGGGAGAGGGCTATATGCCTCCTCCGGCCGCTATTCTTACCGGAGTACTGACCGGACTGGCATACGCGCTCAACAACATACTGACCAGCGCGGCCGTGAAGAAAAACGACCCGCTGACCGTCACGATGTACACGCTGCTGTTCAGCTTTCTGTTCCTGATACCTTTCAGCAAGCCGGGCAGTCTTGCCGCACTGTGCAGGGCGAATCCGATGATACTGCCTGTCGCATTTCTGATGTGTCTGGTGACAGCCGTGCTTGCACAGTACTTCTTCTCGGTGGGGCTCGGGCTGATAGAGAGCGGAAAGGCGGCCATATACGGAGCCACTGAGCCTATAGTCGGCTCCCTGGTGGGCATACTGATCTTTCATGAGGAGTCGAACCTCATGAAGATTGCCGGAATAGTCATGGTAATAGCAGCCATAGTGCTGACGGGGAAAAGCGATACTGAAAAGACGGAGGAGAAAAATTGAAATTCCTTTACATACTGCTGGTATTCATACCTGTTACGATATACGGAAAAATAGCGGGATTTTCGGATCCCATGCTCTTTGTTTTCAGCGCCCTGGCCATAATACCTCTGGCCGGAGTGATGGGCAAAAGTACTGAAGAAATAGCCTGCTTCTGCGGGCAGAAGATAGGCGGGCTCCTCAATGCCACCTTCGGAAACGCAACTGAGCTCATCATAGCGTTCATCGCCATGAAGGAGGGGCTTTTCGAGGTGGTAAAAGCGTCGCTCGCGGGCTCAGTAATAGGCAACATCCTTCTGGTGCTGGGAATGTCGATGCTGGTGGGCGGACTGAAATACAAGACTCAGACCTTCAACAGGAATTCCATCAACATCACCTCGAGCATGCTGCTGTTTTCGGTGCTGGGTCTGGGCATACCGGCCATATTCACGCACGCGCTGCCGGAGGAGAGCCTCACCGCGCAGTATGAAGGGCTCAGCGTCATAGTCGCCGTGCTCATGCTGATCGTTTACATGATGCAGTTTGTGTTCTCTTTCTTCACGCACCGCGCGCTTTATGAAGAGGTAGTGACTGAAGAGGAAGAGGCGCCGAATGCCAGCCTGCCGCGCGCGATAATAATGCTGCTGGCCTCCACTGTGGCCATAGCCGTGATCTCAGAGATATTCGTCGGAACGGTGGAGCCTATGGCGGAGAGCGCCGGCCTCAGCAAGACCTTCGTCGGAATCATTCTGGTGCCTATAATCGGCAACGCCGCGGAGCATTCATCGGCCATCATAATGGCGTACAAGAACAAGATGAACGCCGCGATAGAAATAGCGCTTGGCTCCAGCCTTCAGATCATACTCTTTGTCACACCTGTGCTTACTCTGCTCAGCCTGTTCTTCACACCTATGAGCATAGTATTCACACCGTTCGAGCTGGTCGCAGTGACGGGCTCGGTGCTGATCGCCAACCGCGTTGCATCGGACGGAGAATCCAACTGGCTCGAGGGACTTCAGCTGGTGACGGTGTTTGCCATGATAGGCGCCGCGTTCTTCTTTGTGTAAGGTAAGTATATGAGCAGACCTGATATAGTTTTCATCGGAACAGCCATACTGGACACGGTCATAAAGGGCTTTGATCCCGAACCTGTTTCAGTGGCGGGATACAGGGCCGAGAGCGGATCCATAAACGCGGGCGGCGAAGGTGTCAACGGCTCGATAGCCGCTTCAAAGCTCGGCATGAGCTGCGCTTTGCTCTGCTTTCTGGGAAACGATCAGGCTGGCGAGCTTATAGAGACAGAGCTGGTGAAGCATGGGGTCGATACGGGCCGCATAGTGCGCACATCGGAGAATCAGACACCGGTAACTACCATATTCGTCGCTGAAGACGGAAACCGCAGATCCATAACCAACAGGGCCCACAGCTACAACTTCCACCCGGAGAGATATCCGGAAAGGTTCAATGATGCCGGAGCTGTCGTCATAGGGTCTCTTTTCAGGGCGCCTTTCAATGACCCCGATGTCATAAGGGCAGTGGTGAGCGAAGCTCACTCAAAGGGCATACCGGTCTTCGCAGATACGAAGATACCTAATTTCAGAAGACTCACGCTCGATGAGATATCGGATTCGCTTCAGATGATAGATTACATAACTCCAAACGAGGACGAAGCCCGGTTCTTCACAGGAGAGAGCGATCCCGAAAGGATGGCTGATGTGTTCCTCGAAAAGGGCGTGAAAAACGTTATAATCAAGCTCGGCGGCAGGGGCTGCCTGCTGAAGAACAGCAGCGGATCGGTAATGCTGCCTGCACACAGCATCGATGTTGTGGATGCCACCGGCGCGGGAGACAATTTCATGGCCGGATTCGTATCCGAACTTCTTCGCGGCAGCGATGTCAAAGACGCGCTGGCTTTCGCGAATGCGTGCGGAGCCATCTGTGCCACGGCAGTCGGCACGGGCACGGCCCTGCGGGGCAGAGAGCAGGTGCTGGCAATGCTGGGAGATCAGAGGTAAAAGGGAACAGACAGAGAAAATGCTCATAAAACAGGATTTTTATTTCAACTCACTCGGGGCAAACAGGCCCCTGCATATACGCATCCCTGATCACGGCGAGCCGCCGTTCCCGGTTTTTTACTTTTTTGACGGACACAATCTTTTCAGGGATGAGGACGCCACATACGGAAAGTCGTGGGGACTCGATGAATACTGCAGCAGCTGGGACAAGCCGATGATCATAGTCGGCGTCGAGTGCGCGCACGGCCACAACGAGAGACTTTCGGAGTATCTGCCTTACGGCACGGGCTTCGGCTGGCTGAAGGACATCGAGCCGCTGGGAGACGCGACGATGCGGGGTATCATATACGAGCTGAAGCCATACATTGACTCCGCATTCCCGACAATACCGTTCAGGGAATGCACGGCGATAGGCGGCTCCAGCATGGGCGGCCTCATGGCTGCCTTCGCTCTGGTCAGATATAATCAGTACATCTCAAAGGCCGCATGCCTTTCGCCGTCGATAGGAAGCGTCAGCGGAAAGCTGTGGCACGAGATGAATGAGACTCAGCTGAGTCCCGATTCGCGCATCTACCTCTCGTGGGGCACGCAGGAGGGCTACGGCAAAATAAAGGATCCGTATGCTGAGGACAGATCGAGCTGGATATACAAAACATGCCGCGGAACGGCAAACAAGGTGATCGCCGCAGGAGGCGCGGCAAAGCTTTACTGCCAGATAGGCGGCAGGCACTGCGAAGCGGACTGGGAGAAGCAGCTGGGCATATTCATGCCTTTCCTGTGGCAGGAGTAATGCCGGAGACATCGTGACAGCCGGCCGGAAGGGTAATCAAAACGGGGGATAAGAAGATGGATCTTAGAAGCCTGCGCTACTTTGTAACGGTAGCGGAAGAACTTAATATAACAAGGGCAGCTGAAAAGCTGCACATGAGCCAGCCGCCTCTCAGCGCTCAGATAAAGAGCCTGGAGGAGGAGCTCGATACCTTGCTCTTCATAAGGGGAAAAAGGCGTCTCGGCCTTACGGAGTCGGGGCAGCTTCTCTACAGAAGGGCTAAGGAGATACTCAGCCTGGCTGAGAAGACTCAGTCAGAAGTCCATTCCATGGGAGAGGGCATGCGCGGCACCATTTCGATAGGGCTGGTGGAAGGCATGGCTCCCGACATAGCCGCGGAGTGGTTCGCGGGATTTATAGGGACATACCCTAACATACGGTTCAGGATACTCGACGGAAGCACCGACGACCTTCTCGAGAAGATGCGTACCGGGCTCATAAGTCTGGCCGTGATAACTTCACCGTGCGATCATTCCCTTCTTCACAGCTTTCATGTGGGAGCGGAAAGGATAGCGGCTCTGATAAACAAAACTCATCCGCTGGCTCTTAAGGAGGGGGATGAGATAGATGTAAAGGATCTTGAGGGAGAGAACCTCATAGTGCCGAGCAGAAGAGCCTTCATCGACACCATATACAAGTGGTTCGAAAAAGAGGGACTCGAGCCAAAGATAGTATGCGAGATGGACAGCTATCTGGACGCGGCTGCTCTTGCCGGCAGAATGGTGGGCGTCAGCATTTATCCGAGGACCGCCTATGTTCCGAACGACTCGCTTATCTTCAAGGAGATATCGGGAAACGACAGAAAGATAGAGTATCTCTTCGTATGGCGCAAGGGGCATCCGCTGCCTACGATAGAGAAGACCTTTATAGATTATGTAAAGAATATGGTTTCCGGGCAATAAGCTGCAGCCCGGTGAAAGACGATAACCGCAGAGCTTCTTTTCAGAGGCTCTTTTTTCATACGAAAAAAATATGATTTTGCTAATTATATATGTATTTCATTTCTCAAAACGGCGGGTTTATTTTTGAAGCATATTAAATATATCCGGGCTGTAGAAAGCTGAAATACCTGAAAGGAGGATCGGTGTGATGAGCAGTATACTGGACCGTTTCGGATCTATGGTATTCGATGACAAAGTGATGAGAGCAATGCTGTCCGAGGACGCGTATCGCTCTATGCGAAATACTATCAACAGGGGCGATCCTCTGAATCAGGAGATAGCGAACGCGGTAGCGCAGGCGATGAAGGACTGGGCCGTCGCGAACGGGGCCACGCATTTCACTCACTGGTTCCAGCCCCTCACAGGGATAACGGCCGAGAAGCATGACAGCTTCATACAGGCTTCTCCGGACGGAAGAGTGATAATGGAATTCTCGGGAAAGGAGCTCATTAAAGGCGAGCCTGACGCTTCATCGTTTCCGTCGGGAGGCCTGAGAGCCACCTTCGAGGCCAGGGGCTACACTGCCTGGGACCCTACATCGTACGCGTTCATAAGAGACCGCACTCTGTGCATCCCGACTGCCTTCTGCTCGTACAGTGGAGAGGCGATGGATGAGAAGACCTCGCTTCTGAGGTCGATGGATGCCCTCAACCAGCAGGCTTTGAGAGTGCTGCGTCTTCTGGGGAACGATTCGGTAAGCAGAGTCCATGCCTCAGCGGGCGCGGAGCAGGAGTACTTCCTTGTGCCGCGCGAGCTCTACGACAAAAGACCTGATCTCAGGTTCGCGGGAAGGACTCTCTTTGGCGTCATGCCTCCTAAAGGACAGGAACTTGACGACCATTACTTCGGAGCTATCAAGCCCGAAGTCGCCAGGTTCATGGAAGAGCTCAACGAGGAGCTGTGGAAGCTCGGAGTGTTCGCAAAGACAGAGCACAACGAGGTAGCTCCTTCGCAGCATGAGCTCGCCTGCATATATACAAAGGTAAATGTCACCGTCGACCAGAACCAGCTGGTGATGGAGATGATCAAAAAGGTTGCGGAGAGGCACGGCTTTGCTGCCCTTCTGCATGAGAAGCCTTTTGACGGAGTCAACGGAAGCGGAAAACACAACAACTGGTCACTCTCTACCGACAGAGGCGATAACCTGCTGGCTCCCGGCGACACCCCGCACGATAACGCGCAGTTCCTGCTGTTTCTGTGCGCGGTCATCAAAGCCGTGGATGATTATCAGGATCTTTTGAGGATATCTGTCGCCTCTGCCGGAAATGATCACAGACTCGGGGCGAGCGAGGCTCCTCCGGCAGTAGTCTCCATATTCCTCGGAGATGAACTCACCGAGGTGCTGGAATCGATCGAAAAGGACATCCCGTATGAGAAGAGCGGAGATGTGCTGATGAAGCTGGGGACCAGGGTGATCCCGGGCTTCAGGAGAGACAATACGGACAGGAACCGCACGTCGCCTTTCGCTTTCACCGGAAACAAGTTCGAATTCAGGATGCCGGGGTCGATGAGCAGCCTCGCGTTCCCTAACGTCATACTCAACAGCGCCGCGGCTGACGCACTGGCATACTACGCTGACAGGCTCGAGGGAGCGGAGGACCTCAGCGAGACGGTCTACTCCCTGATAAGAGAGACCGTGAGAGACCACAAGAGGATCATCTTCAACGGCAACGGATACGATCAGGACTGGATAGAAGAGGCTGAGAAGAGAGGCCTTTCAAACTACAGAACGACTCCGGACTGCGTGCCTCATCTGCTCGATGAAAAGAACGTGAAGATGCTGACCGGACAGAAGGTGTTCAGCAGATCGGAGCTCGAGTCCAGGTGCGAGATAATACTTGAGAATTACTGCAAAACCATATGCATCGAGGCCAGAACCATGAGATCCATGGCGGTGAAAAGGATAGCGCCGGCCGTAGAGGCCTATTCGGCCGAGCTTGCGGCCAACATGAACGAAAAGAAGCGCGCTCTGCCTCAGCTCGAATGCAGATTCGAAAAGGAGATAATCTCAGAGCTGTCTGAAAAGACCGATCGGATATACGCCGGTGTGCAGTCCATGGCTGCTGTGCTAGGCAGGCTGAGCGGTGACGATTATCTGAAGGATGCTGAAACGATACGCGATGAGCTTATCCCGGCCATGAAAAAGCTGAGAGAAGACGGCGACGCCGCGGAGATGCTCACTTCAAAGAAATACTGGCCGCTTCCGAATTACGGACTTCTGATGTTCGGTGAGAAGTAGGACTGAGAGTTCTGCCGGAAAGGAGGAAGATATGTGTACGATAATGGCTTCAACGGGCAGCCGCATTACCCGCGAAGAATTTGAGACCGCTTTTGCCAGGACTAAGTACAGAGGACCTGACGATACCAGGATAGAGACCGCCGGCAGGGGCCTTATGGGATTCCACAGGCTTTCCATAATGGGCCTTACTCCCGAGGGTATGCAGCCTTTCGAAATGAACGGATGGAAGGTGGTATGCAACGGCGAGCTGTACGGCTTTGAGAAGATGAAGAGGGAGCTAATCGGAAAGGGATACAGTTTCAGATCGGGCTCCGACTGTGAAATAATACTGCCTCTCTTCTTTGAATACGGCACGGATATGTTCCGCATGCTCGACGCCGAATTCGCGTGCGTCATATACAACGGAGAGACAGGTGAATACATTGCAGCAAGGGATCCGATCGGGATCAGGCCGCTTTACTACGGCTATGATGCCGATGGAGACATAGTGTTTGCCAGCGAGGCCAAGAGCCTCACGGGTATCACCGGCAGGATAATGCCATTCCCGCCCGGACATTTCTGGGAAAAGGGGGAGTTTGTCAGATATTATGATGTAACTGAGATCGAAGGGTATCTTACGGATGATTCTGATGCTGTTTTCAGAAATATCAGAGAAAAGCTCATAGAGGGTGTGAGAAAAAGACTGGTAGCTGATGCCCGGGTGGGATTCCTGCTGTCCGGAGGACTCGATTCCTCGCTTGTCTGCGCCATAGCGGCAAGGGAGAGCGACGAGCCCATAAAGACGTTTTCGGTAGGAATGGACATAGATCCTATAGACCTCAAGTACGCGCGCACTGTCGCTGACTATATAAAAAGCGATCACACCGAAGTGATAATGAGCAGGCAGGATGTTCTCGACGCTCTGGAGGAAGTCATATACCTGCTTGGCACATACGACATCACCACGATAAGGGCGTCGATGGGCATGTATCTGATGTGCAAGGCGATACACGAGACCACCGACATAAGGGTGATACTCACCGGAGAGATTTCTGACGAGCTCTTCGGCTACAAATACACGGATTTTGCTCCGTCTGCGGAAGCGTTCCAGGAGGAGTCATGCAAGCGCATGAGAGAGCTCCACATGTATGACGTGCTGAGAGCTGACAGGTGCATATCGGGCAACAGCCTTGAGGGCAGAGTGCCTTTCGGCGACCTGGACTTCGTCAAGTACGTGATGTCGATACCGCCGGAGATGAAGATGAATAAGTACGGAAAGGGCAAGTACCTTCTCAGAAAGGCGTTTGAGGGGGATTACCTCCCTGATGAGATACTCTGGAGAGAGAAGGCGGCCTTTTCGGATGCGGTAGGCCATTCCATGGTCGATGATCTTAAGGAGTATGCCGAAACTGTCTATACCGATGAGGAGTTTGAAGAGGGCTGCAGGCGCTATGAGTACGCGGCTCCGTTCACCAAGGAATCGCTGCTTTACCGCGACATATTCGAGAAATACTATCCGGGACAGGCTGAGATGATAGTCGACTTCTGGATGCCTAACAGGGAATGGGAGGGTTGCGACGTGAACGACCCGTCGGCCAGAGTCCTTTCAAACTACGGTGACAGCGGAAAGTAAAAGAGGTGACCGCAATGGACAAAAAGTACATTTTTGTTACAGGAGGAGTGGTCTCGGGACTCGGAAAGGGTATTACCGCGGCCTCTCTCGGAAGACTGCTGAAGGCCAGAGGACTGAAGGTGGCGGCTCAGAAAATGGATCCGTACATCAATGTGGATCCGGGAACGATGAGTCCGTTTCAGCACGGTGAGGTCTATGTGACCGAAGACGGAGCAGAGACAGACCTTGACCTTGGGCATTACGAAAGATTCATAGATGAAGACCTCAACAAGTATTCGAACCTTACTACCGGAAAGGTCTACTGGAATGTACTCAACAAGGAACGCAGGGGCGAATATCTCGGCTCAACGGTGCAGGTGATACCTCATATAACCAATGAGATAAAGGAATTCGTTTACAGCGTCGGCAAAAGGACTGACGCGGACGTTGTCATAACTGAGATAGGCGGCACCATAGGAGACATTGAGTCGCAGCCTTTCATAGAGGCGGCGCGCCAGATATCGCTCGAGGCCGGCAGTCAGAACAGCCTCTTTATACACGTTACGCTTGTGCCGTTTCTGAGGGGATCGGATGAGCACAAGACAAAGCCTACGCAGCACTCGGTAAAGGAGCTGCAGGGAGCCGGCATAAAGCCCGGCATCATAGTGCTGAGGTGCGATGAGCCTCTCGAAGAGGAGGTGTTCAGGAAGATCGCGCTGTTCTGCAATGTCAGTGAGGACTGCATAATAGAGAACATGACGCTGCCGGTACTGTATGAAGCACCGCTTATGCTCGAAAGCTCGGGCTTCTCAGGCATAGTATGCAGAGAACTCGGAATAGAAGCGCCCGGGCCTGACATGGCTGAGTGGACCGCCATGATTGAGAAGATCAAGAGCTGCAGCGACAGGGTAACGATAGGACTTGTAGGTAAATACACGGGACTGCATGACGCTTACCTTTCCGTACTCGAGGCGCTCAGCCACGCCGGGAGCTTCAATGGGGCTCATGTGGATATAAAGTGGATCGACTCGGAAGGGCTTGAAGACAGAGACCTCGATGCCGAGCTCGGAGACGTGGACGGGATCATCGTTCCGGGCGGATTCGGCAACCGCGGCATAGAAGGGATGATAGCTGCGGCGGGGTACGCCAGGACCCGAGATGTTCCTTATCTGGGACTTTGCCTCGGGATGCAGATAGCTGTCATAGAATACGCGAGGAACGTGCTCGGACTTGCTGACGCCAACTCGGGCGAATTCGACGAGCAGTGCGAAAACAAGGTGATCCATTTCATTCCGGGTCAGAGCGAGCATATAGATAAAGGCGGCACCCTCAGGCTGGGCGCGTACCCGTGCGTCCTGGGCGAGGGGACCAGGATAGCCGGCTTCTACGGGACAGACCGCATAAGCGAGCGTCACCGCCACAGATATGAGTTCAACAACGAATACCGAGACAGATTCACAGAGGCGGGGCTCACCCTGAGCGGGATATCACCTGACGGGCGGCTTGTGGAGACAGTGGAGATAAGCGACAGGGCATTTTTTATAGGAGTGCAGTTCCATCCTGAATTCAAGAGCCGGCCTGACAGGCCTCATCCGCTCTTCAGGGAATTTGTGGCCGCAGCGTTGGCCCGTAAAAAGGAGGCTGAAACATGTGCGGAATAGTAGGTTTTACCGGCAGACAGCAGGCGGCGCCGGTGCTGCTTGGCGGACTGTCAAAGCTGGAGTACAGGGGATATGATTCAGCGGGGCTTGCTGTCCGTGACGGCGAATCGCTTGCCGAAGTAGTCAAGGCAACCGGCAAGCTGCATAATCTGGCCGAGAAGATCGATAACGGCAGGGCGCTTCCGGGAACCTGCGGCATAGGGCATACGAGGTGGGCCACTCATGGAGAGCCTTCACAGAAAAACGCGCATCCGCATGTAAGCGGCAATGCGGCAGGCTCCGCCTCGGGACCGGTCGAATCTGATGTGGTGGGAGTCCACAACGGCATCATAGAGAACTATGAGGAGCTGAAGGCCAAGCTCATGAGCCATGGCTACACATTCTACAGCAGCACCGATACGGAAGTGGCCATAAAGCTGGTGGATTACTATTATAAAAAGTACAAAATAGGTCCTGTTGACGCCATAAACAGGATGATGGTGCGTGTAAGGGGGTCGTACGCTCTTGCCCTTATGTTCAAAGACTATCCTGGGGAGATATATGCAGCCAGAAAGGACAGCCCTATGGTGATCGGTACCGCTGATGGCGAGTCCTTCCTCGCGTCCGATGTTCCGGCCCTGCTGAAATATACGCGCGATATATATTATGTTGACGATTTGCAGGCTGTAAGGATCCTTCCGGGCGAGCTGCACTTCTTCGACCTCAACGGCGATGAAGTCGCGGTCGAAAAGAAGCATATCACCTGGGATGCAGAGGCGGCCGAAAAGGGCGGATTCGAGCACTTCATGATCAAGGAGATCCATGAGCAGCCGAAAGCTGTGCGCGATACTCTCAGCAGCGTGATACGCGATGACAGGATAGATCTTTCCGCCGCGGGACTCACACAGGAAGTCCTTGAAAGCATAAGCGAGATACGCATCGTGGCGTGCGGCTCGGCATGGCATGCCGGCATGGCCGGAAAGTACGTGATTGAAGACCTCGCTGAGGTGCCGGTGCAGGCGGAGATAGCGTCTGAGTTCAGGTATAAGAAGATGCTGATCGACAGGGACGCGCTGGTGATCATAATCTCGCAGTCCGGAGAGACCGCGGATTCACTGGCAGCCCTCAGAGCAGCAAAGGAGGCAGGCATACGCACGCTCGGCATCGTGAACGTGGTAGGCTCCACTATTGCAAGAGAGGCGGAGAATGTGCTGTACACTCTCGCCGGTCCCGAGATCGCCGTAGCTACCACAAAGGCGTACAGTGCCCAGCTCGCGGCGATATATGCCATAGCCGTCGCTCTCGCGGAGGCAAAAGGGAAGATCAGCGAAAGGGATCGCAGGTACTATATCGAAGAGCTGCAGGCTCTGCCTGAAAAAATAGATAAGGCGCTTGAGAGCAAGGAACGTATACAGTGGTTCTCGTCCAAATATGCCAACGCGCGTGACGTATTCTTCCTCGGAAGAGGGCTCGACTACGCGGTCAGTCTTGAGGGAAGCCTTAAGATGAAGGAAATAAGCTACATACACAGCGAAGCCTATGCAGCGGGAGAGCTCAAGCACGGCACCATCAGCCTTGTTGAAAACGGCATACTGGTGATAGGCGTGCTGACACAGGGAGAGCTCCTCGAGAAGACGATCAGCAACATGGCTGAATGCAGGGCGCGCGGAGCGTATCTGCTCGGCGTGACTTCAGAGGGACGCTGCAGCGTGGAGGATTCGGTAAACTTCACCGTCTATGTTCCGAGGACGGATGAGCATTTTGCGGGAAGCCTCGCGGTGATACCCCTGCAGCTGCTCGGATATTACATAAGCGTTGCGAGAGGCCTCGATGTGGACAAGCCGCGCAACCTGGCTAAGTCAGTGACAGTTGAATAGCTGAATCAAATAAGCCCCGGAGCTCACATATATGAGCCGGGGGCTTTCTTTATATCAATAATAAATATTCATCTGCCGGGATATGTTCATTTCGCTTGCTGTGGCAAAAGCCCTCTCGACAATCGGGCTCATTTGATTTAACATTGAGAGGTTAAAAAATCAAAAAGAGGAAATGACGATTGGAAAACATGATTTTGAAAAAGATAGCCGCTGAGCTTGGGATCAGACTCAGCCAGGCCGAAGCCGCTGCAGAGCTTATTGACAGCGGATGCACGATACCTTTTATAGCGCGTTACCGCAAGGAAGCGACCGGAGCCATGGACGACGAGGTGCTCAGGGCTTTTGACGAGCGGCTGAAATACCTCCGCAACCTCGAAGAGCGCAAGCAGACAGTGCTTGCAGCCATAGAAGAGCAGGGCAGGCTTACAGATGAACTGCGGACGAAGATAGAAGCGGCTGGGACAGCCGCGGTGCTTGAGGATCTTTACAGACCGTATAAGCCTAAGAGGAAGACCCGCGCGGGGATCGCCAGGGAGAAAGGTCTTCAGGGCCTTGCGGATTACCTGATGTCAAAGGATTCAGAGGGCGATCCTGCAATGGAAGCGGAGAAGTACGTTTCGGAAGAGAAGGAAGTGCCTGACTCCGCCGCTGCACTCAGGATGGCAGAGGATATAATCGCGGATGATATGTCCGATGACGCGGATATCAGGGCGTGGATAAGAAAGAAGACCCTCGACAAGGGCTTCATAAGCTGCGGACTCGGCCAGGAAGGAAAGAAGCTCGCGGAGTCCGGAGAGCGCTCGGTGTACGAAAACTATTACGAATACAGCGAGCCGGTCTCGAAGATACCGGGACACAGAGTGCTGGCGGTAAACCGCGGAGAGAAGGAGAAGATCCTCTCCGTGTCGGTCGACGCTCCTGAAGAAGACATAGACTCGTATCTCAAGCGCAGGATGCTGCGTAAGGTAACGGATGCATGCAGGCCGTACGTTGAGGCAGCGGTCGAAGACGGGTACAAAAGGCTCATAGCTCCTTCCATCGAAACGGAAATACGGAACGGACTGACAGAGACGGCAGAAGAGGGAGCCATAAAGGTGTTCGGCTCTAATCTTGAGCAGCTTCTGATGCAGCCGCCGCTGAAGGGCAAGACTGTACTGGGCTGGGACCCGGCTTTCCGTACGGGCTGCAAGCTGGCGGTTTGTGATCCTACCGGCAAAATACTGAAGACTGCCGTGATATATCCGACAGCTCCTCAGAACAGAGTGGCGGAGTCCGTAAAAGTCCTCGAAGACCTGTGCGACAGATACGATGTCGATGTGATCTCAGTGGGCAACGGCACCGCTTCGAGAGAGTCCGAAAAGATAATAGCGGATTTCATCCGCGGCTACGAAAAGTCAAGGCGCGGCAGAAAGCTGCACTACGCGATAGTCAATGAGGCCGGCGCGTCGGTATATTCCGCCAGCAAGCTGGCGACCGAAGAGCATCCTGATCTCAACGTAGGAGAGAGGAGCTCGGCTTCGATAGCGCGCAGGCTGCAGGATCCTCTGTCAGAGCTCGTGAAGATCGACCCTAAGGCGATAGGCGTGGGACAGTACCAGCACGACATGAACCAGAAGCGTCTGGGGGAAGCGCTTGATGCCGTAGTCGAGAAGTGCGTCAACATGGTAGGCGTGGATGTCAACACTGCATCGCAGTCACTGCTGAGCTACGTTTCGGGAGTGAGCAGGCAGGTCGCTTCAAACATCGTGGCGTACAGAGACGAACACGGAAGGTTCGCCACAAGGAAGGAGCTCCTGAAAGTTCCTAAGCTCGGCCCTAAGGCCTTTGAACAGTGCGCCGGATTCCTGAGGATAAGCGACGGCAGCGAGCCGCTCGACGCAACCTCGGTGCATCCGGAGAGCTATGACTCGGCAAGAGCCATCCTAAAGGAATGCGGCTTTGACGTAAAGGACATAGCCGGCGGAAAGGTAAAGGGCCTCGCCGCAAGGAAAGACATAGCGGAGAAGCTCGGCATCGGCAGATATACCTTCGCGGATATCGCGGCGGAATTCGAGAAGCCGGGAAGAGACCCGAGAGAGGATGTGCAGGCTCCTGTGCTCAGAAGCGACGTGCTTGAGATGTCCGACCTTGTGCCGGGCATGGAGCTGAAAGGCACAGTCCGCAACATCGTTGACTTCGGCGCATTCGTAGACATAGGCGTGCATCAGGACGGGCTCGTGCACATATCACAGCTCTCGGACAGATTCGTGAAACACCCGCTTGATGTCGTCAAAGTCGGTGATATAGTGAATGTAAAAGTGCTGTCGGTGGATGAAAAACGCGGGAAGATAGCTCTTTCAATGAGAGATCTGAAAAACTGATACCTGATGTGCAGAAAAACACATACGGGTCTGCAGACAGGAGGAAGAAATGAATGAAGTAAAAAAACCAAGAAAACCTTTGATAGTTTTCTACGTAGTGATGTTTCTGGTCATGTTTGCCTTCAACGCCCTTGTTGCTCCGATGCTTGCCGAGGAGCAGAAGATAAAGGAAGTGGATTACGGCACATTCATGACGATGACCGAAGAGAAAAATATCGGGTCGGTCCAGATCGAGGAGAACCAGATACTCTTCACCAGCAAGGACGGCAAGAGCGTATACCGTACCGGCGTGATGAACGATCCCGACCTTGTCAACAGACTGCACGCGTCGGGCGCGGAGTTCACGACAAAGATAGTCAGGCAGATGTCGCCGCTGGCGAGCTTCTTCGTCAGCTGGATAGTCCCGCTGCTGATCTTCTACCTGCTGGGCCAGATACTCAGTAAAAGGATGATGGACAGGGCCGGCGGTGCGGGCTCCATGATGTTCAACATGGGCAAGAGCAATGCCAGAGTCTATGTAAAGTCTTCGGACGGCATCAAGTTTGATGACGTTGAAGGCGTTGACGAGGCAGAGGACAATCTGCAGGAGATAGTCGAATACCTGCACGATCCTTCAAAGTACAGGGATATAGGAGCGCTGATGCCGAAGGGCGTGCTGCTCGTTGGCCCTCCGGGAACAGGAAAGACGATGCTCGCCAAGGCGGTCGCCGGCGAGGCCAATGTGCCTTTCTTCTCAATGTCGGGCTCTGAATTCGTGGAGATGTTCGTCGGAATGGGAGCTTCAAAGGTGCGTGATCTCTTCAGACAGGCCAAGGAGAAGGCGCCGTGCATCGTCTTCATCGATGAGATAGACGCCATTGGACAGAAGAGAAACAGCGGCAGCTTCGGCGGCAACGACGAAAGGGAGCAGACTCTCAACCAGCTCCTCACCGAGATGGACGGATTCGAGGGCAACAGCGGAGTCATCATACTCGCGGCCACCAACAGGCCTGAGTCACTCGACCCGGCGCTCACAAGACCGGGCCGCTTCGACCGCAGGGTGCCTGTTGACCTGCCTGATCTCAAGGGCAGGGAAGCGATACTTAAGGTGCACGCTTCAAGAATAAAGACTGAAGACAATATCGATTACTCGGCAGTGGCCCGCATGGCATCCGGAGCATCCGGCGCTGAACTTGCCAATATCGTAAATGAGGCGGCTCTCAGGGCAGTCAGAGACGGGCGCAGCGCAGCTTCGCAGTCTGACTTCGAAGAGAGCATAGAGGTAGTAATTGCCGGATACCAGAAGAAGAACTCCATACTGACCGATCACGAAAAGAAGATAGTGGCTTACCATGAGATAGGCCACGCACTCGTGGCAGCGATGCAGACGCATTCGGCACCGGTGCAGAAGATCACCATCATACCGCGCACATCGGGAGCGCTGGGATACACCCTGCAGGTGGATGAGGGCGACCACTACCTGATGAGCAAGGAAGAGCTCGAGAACAAGATAGCCACACTGACAGGAGGCCGCGCGGCCGAGGAGGTCGTATTCGGCTCGGTCACGACCGGCGCTTCGAACGACATAGAGCAGGCGACAAAGCTCGCCCGCGCCATGATCACCCGCTTTGGCATGAGCGATGAATTCGACAGCTCCGCTGAAACGCAGACGAAGATAGACGAAAAAGTGGTAGAGCTCGTCAGGACTCAGCACGAGAAGGCTAAAAAGATCCTCAGCGACAACCGCGGCAAGCTCGATGAACTCGCAGAATTCCTGTACGACAAGGAGACCATAACAGGCGAGGAATTCATGGAAATACTTGGAGAGTGATATTAGCTTTTATAATACCGGGTATGCAAAACAACCATTTTACTTTTAGCCTATAGAATGTTATTTTTTTATCAGAAAGAGAGAGCCACTGATCAGAGATCTGAAAAGCGGCCATCAGATAAATAATAACAGGAGGCAACAAAATGGTAGGAATCATCGCAGTAGCAGGAATCTTAGCAGTATCCGGAGTTCTCACATATGAGTTCGAAGAGAAGATCGCTCCTAAGGAAAACTAATAACAGCATAAAAGCTTAAAACCACAACAGCTAAAAAACACTATCCTTACTCAAACCAAGAAAAAGATCCGGCAGCGATGCCGGATCTTTTCGTTGATGTCTTATGCTGATGCCTTACGTTAATGCCTCGTATCAACGCCTTATATTTTCCATTATGTATCCGATCACGAATTTCGTCAGAGGCCCTGCGTATTCCAGCGATCTTATGCCTATCCCGAGAGTCCTGTAAGCTTCGGGATCAAGCATCCGGGTGTCGTAATCGCCCGGGAACTCATTGATAGTGAGCTCCGGCAGTATCGCCAGCCCAAGCCCGCGCTGCACCATCGACAGCACGGCGAAGTCGTCCCGCGAGTAATACCTTACCGGAGGCATGAATCCCGCGTCCTCGAAGACCCTGTGCGGATCTCTGTCGTAGCTTTCATAGGTCATGATGAAAGGACGATCCCTGAGCTTTTCGACAGGCACATAGTCGTAGCTGCTCAGCTCGTGGCCGGGCGGCAAGGCGAGCAGCATTGGATCTTCAAGTACGGGTATAAAATCGATGTTGACCTTGTCGCCGGGAAAGCTCATGAGAGTCATGTCCAGTGATCCGTCAATGAGACCGTTTATCATTTCATCGTGGCCGAGTTCCTCGATCTGAAAAACCACCTGAGGATAGTTGCTCTGAAAGTACTCTATTATCTGCGGCACCCAGTACACTGAAGTACTTACAAAGGTGCCGATCCTGATGGTGCCCTTGTGCAGTCCGTTCAGCTCCGCTATTTCCTGATCAAGCCGCTCCTCGCTTTCGAGTATGCGCCTCATTGCGGGCAGCAGCAATGTGGCCTCGCGTGTCGGCTCGACGCCGCGGTTGGTTTTGACCAGAAGCGGAAATCCGACCTCTTCCTCAAAGGATTTCATTATCTGTGTAAGGTATGACTGCGTGTACCCCAGAGCCTGACCGGCTTTGGTGAGGCTGCCCTTATCTATGGCAGCAAGCAGTATCCTGATCTTCTGTGTGTTCAATTAACTGTGCTCCGTACTATTTATTTTCTAATACCAGCCGCGTGACTGCCAGTGAGCCCACGCCGCTGATGGCGAACCATACCTGCCGGCAATGTATTTGAGGCCCCATCTTATCTGAGGCTCAGCATTGGTGTAATAGTCGCTTCCTTCGGAAGCCATCTTTGAGCCAGGCAGCGCCTGCGGGATCCCATGAGCTCCGCTTCTCTTGTTGTGAGAATTCGGGTTCCAGCCGGACTCCCTGTTCCACAGGTTTATAAGCGGCACCAGCTCCGAGCTGTCCCATCCGAATTCCGGCAGAAGCGAAAGGGCATACTTCTGATACTCTCCCTTTATGCCGTCCGCGATAGGAAGCGAGTCAGGAATATCGGTCGAAACCTTGTCTCCCGGAATGTAATACTCCTTATCGTCAACAACTATGCGGCTCCAGCCGTTGTGGGTGATGCCTGTGCGTCTTATCATCTTGTCCTTTTCAAGCGTGCCGGCGCTCTTGTATGAATCATCAGCGCCTTTACGGTATTTTACCTCCGCAGCAGTCCATACGTACTCATACACTTCCTCGCCGACGCTTTCCAGATATGTTTTAGCGGCGTTATGTGTTCCGTCGCTCATGCTGGCGGATGAGCCTTCAAGACCGGCAGACCAGACCTGCGCGAAAGCTTGCACTTCAATACCGTGATACCAGATCCTGTAGATATAACCACAGGCCAGTACCACTGCGA
>CADATR010000001.1 GCA_902790885.1 uncultured Eubacteriales bacterium | reverse complement strand
GTTTACAGACACTTCACCTATCGGCTGTTTCCACTCAGGCAGAAGAACCTTGAAGTAGAACATATCTTTCGCATCATCGTGATCGCGGTACTCACGGATCTTGTATCTGATTGTATAGACATGGTTCCCCTTGGATAGTTTTTCCGGATCTGAGATCACTACCTTGCTCGCTTCAGACGCGGTCCGGGCTTTGTAGGCTGTATCTTCCACCTGAACATCGCTGATGCGGAAGTTCCCGCTCGGTATTGCGAACTCAACGCTCTGAAGCTGGTCAGGTATATTGACGCTGATCTTCTCTTCAACTGTATATGTGTGATCCTTGCCGACCTCCGCGGTCAGATCATAATTTGTAACTTCAAATGCTCCGCCCTGGACTCCCACGGCGCTGACAGGTGCTTCGGGATCTGTATACTCAGGATCGGCAAACACCTGTGCCGAAAGCGGTAACGCAAAAATTACAAGCGTCAGGGCGATCAGCAATGCGATATGTGATATATGGTTTTTTCTGTATTCTGCTATCTTTATTTTCTTCAATTTTCCCTTAATCCTTTTTGAGGCCATAATTATTTGTATTTTAACACTTCGGGATCGGTTCTTTCAAGTATATCGGCCATTAGCCGGCACCCCCTGCACAGCTGTATGCACGCACTTGATAACGGCCTCCGCCGGTTGTAAAATCACATAAGACGGATCGCTTTAAGCCGGCTCACAGCCGGGGTTTCGGAGGTTATTATGGTGACCAAGAGAGAAGATTATATATCCTGGGACGAATACTTCATGGGAGTTGCCATTCTGGCTGCAAAGAGGAGCAAAGACCCTAACACTCAAGTCGGAGCCTGCATAGTGGATAAAAACAACGTGATCCTGACAACAGGTTATAACGGTTTCCCTAAAGGCTGCTCGGATGACGAGTTTCCGTGGGACCGTGAGGGTGAGATCACAAAATACCCTTTCGTTGTACATGCTGAGCTCAACGCGATACTGAACGCGTCAGGAAAGGATCTCAGCGGATCAAGGATCTATGTCGCCCTTTTCCCATGCAACGAGTGTGCCAAGGCAATAATCCAGTCGGGAATACGTGAAGTCATCTATCTGTCTGACAAATATGCTGACACCCCGTCTACGCAGGCATCCAAGCTGATGCTTAAAACAGCGGGAGTCAAACTGACTCAGATGCACCCTGACATAGACCAGCTGGTGCTTGACTTCAAGGTAGTGAAATAAGAAAAGGAGATTCTGGTATGAAGATGATTATCACCGCTCCGCGCGGTAAGATGGCAGGACTTATCGTCGCCGATGCCGCATCAAGAGATGATGTGGAGATAGTGGCCGGCATCGGGCCTAAAGGAAGGGACTACATCGGAAAGGATATAGGCGAAGTCGCCATGACGGGCAAGACCGTCGGAGCACCGGTAGTAGATGACATCGAGTCGGTCATAGATGAAGCTGACGTAGTCTGCGATTTCTCAACAGTAGAGCTCGGAATGGAAGTCCTCGATGCATGCCTCAGGCATAAGAAAGCTCTTGTTGTGGGCACAACAGGATTCAATGCCGAGCAGCGTGCCCGCCTCGAAGCCGCGGCTTCTGAAATACCTATCATGATAGCGGCGAATACAGACCGCATGGTAAATGTCATGAGAAAGCTCCTTATGGATGCTGCGAAAGAGCTCTATGAAGATACAGATATCGAGATCATCGATATGCACGACAACACAAAACTCGATGCGCCGAGCGGCACCGCCCGCGAGCTGATCGAGTCAATGGGCGAAGCGGTCGGCACTGACCTTGTCAGTGATGCCGTATACGGCAGGCCGCTCGGCCGCCACCCGCGCGAGAAGGGCAAGGTCACCTTCCACGCTGTACGCGGTGGCGATACGCCTTCAAGCCACACAGTCTTCTTCTTCGGTGAAGGCGAAAGGCTTGAGATAACACACCACTGCCTCAACTGGAAGGGCTGCGCAAAGGGCGCTGTAAACGCCTGCAGGTGGATGGCAGATAAACCGGTCGGGCTCTACGGAATACGCGAGTCAATGGGACTATAAAACAAGCTCACAATCAAAGAAGACGGCACACCGCCGTCTTCTTTTGATTTGCCCTTAAGGCTGTGTTGCTGTTGTATAGTATTCGCCATATACCCTGACCACATCTGCCGGCTGAGGAGGATACTCCCCTTCTGTTACGTCCGGTACCTGACTCATTATCCTGCTCCAGAGCAGCGCGGCGCTCGCTGAAGAGGAACTCATCGCCGTGTTGTGATCCGTTCCGATCCAAAGCGCGGCAGAGTATTTAGGTGTGAATCCAACGAACCAGTAATCGTAGTTATCATTTGTGGTACCTGTCTTTCCGCCCGTCTGTATGCCGTATATCGAAGCGTTTCTCGCTATTCCTCTCGATACTACAGATTCGAGACAGTCCCTCATTATGAAAGCCACACCCGGATCGAGCACTCTGGTCTCTTCCGGTTTTTTCTCGATAAGAGTCTTTCCTCTGGCGTCTGTGATCTTCGTGTATGCGCAGTCTGAATTGCGCACCCCTTCATTCGGGAATACCGCATAGGCCATTGCCATCTCAAGAGGAGTTACTCCGTATGTCATAGCTCCGAGAGCGAGGGCAGCCGGATTCAGATCATTTGTAGGCTGAGAGGAGTCATCAACAGCTGTAGTGATGCCGAATTTTTTGAGCATTTCCATGGAATACGGCGCTCCCACCTGAAGCTGTATCTTCACAGCGCAGGTATTGATCGACTGCTGCAGAGCCGTCCTGAATGTGCGGTACCCGGAATACTTTCTTGAAAAATTCAGAGGCCACACCTGTCCGTCAATGACCAGTTTCTCATCCGTCACCGTTGAGCCTGCGGTTATATAATCGCCCCATCGGCTCACACCCTGTCTGCCTATACCGTAGTTGACAAATGGGAACGGCTGATCTTTCTTTGCATAGTCCTCGCTCTTCTGCAGCGCTGCTGAGTACACGGACAAAGGCTTTATCGATGATCCCGGCTGTCGCGGGGAGACTGCACGGTTGAACAGCATCTGCCCTGAAGCGTTTCTGCCCCCGGCCATGGCGCGTATGCGGCCCGTTTTTACTTCGGTCACCACCATAGCGGCCTGCGGTTCTTCAGCCGAGTAAGGGAAGTTATAGTCGTTGCTGAACTCCTCATTGATCGCTTTCTGAATATCCATGTCTATCGTTGAATAGATACGGAGCCCACCGGTGTGGATCAGTCTCTCAGCCTCATTAGACGTCATTTTATACTTTTCCGCAATATCGTCTGCCACCTGAGCAGTCAGATAATCGGTAAAGTATGTGAGTTCATTCGCTTTTTTCTCTATATGCGGATGCAGGAGCTCAGCCATCTGTATTTTGGCCTCATCCGCTTCTTCAGCCTCTATATAACCCTGCTCCGCCATAAGATCGAGAACCAGATCGCGCCTCTCCGCAGAAAGATCATTCGCGTAAAGATCGTACTGCTCCATATATGTGGTATTATCATCAGCTTCATCCTTAAGGAGAGCATATGAATCCGGAGCCTGAGGCAGGGCAGCAAGGGCAGCGCTTTCAGCCAGGTCCAGCTCGCTCACATCCTTCCCGAAATATGTATCCGCAGCTGACTTTATGCCGTAGCATCCGTAGCCCAGATAGATGGTATTCAGATACGCCTCGAGTATCTCATCCTTTGAATAGGCTTCCTCTATCTTGAATGCGTATATCATCTCGCGGAACTTACGGCTCAGCGTACGCTGGCTTTTTATGTCAGCCAGGAAGACGTTTCGCGCAAGCTGCTGCGTTATTGTGGACGTTCCGCTGATCTCATCAGACCGCCCTGTGAGCTTGCTGAGCACAGCGCCAATTATCCTTTTAACATTGATCCCGTGGTGGTTGTAGAAAGTTTTGTCTTCAATAGCGATAAACGCATTCCTCGTGGTTTCGGGAATATCGTCTATGGATACGATCTCCCTGTCTTCGGTGTAGTAGAGCTTATCTATCTCCCTGCCCTTTGAGTCATATATGATAGAGCTGAGGTCGATATTGGAATAAATATTGCTTGTACCCGGATCGATATCAGGCACGGAACGGTACGCATAGACGAACATGGCCGCAGCTGCAATAACGAGGACCGCAATAACAGCAAGCACTCCTCTAAGCACCTTAACAATCGGTCTGACAGCTTTCTTTTTTCTGCGCCTGAAAGGCCATCTCCTTTTTTTGATGATCTTGCTGACGTCCTTGCTTTTGTCGCTGTCGTTCCAGTTGAAATTAACTTTGTTCTGATTGTTCTCGTTCACGTTTATCTACTCAGAGCGGTACCTTTCTATTATGTGTCTGGCGGCTCTTATGCCGTCACATGCCGCGGAGGTGATCCCCCCGGCGTATCCGGCTCCCTCACCTGCCGGATACAGGCCTTGTATATTACTCTCTCCGCGCTCATTTCTCAATATCCTTACCGGAGATGAACTGCGCGTTTCTACCGCGGTGACCACTGCGTCAGCCGCGTCATAGCCCCTTATGCGTCTGCCGAAATACGGCACCGCTTCCCTGATAGCCTGAGCCGCGAATCCCGGAAGCGAGCCTGCCACCGCCTTGCCGCGTGACATTCCGCTTTCATCCTGTTCTCCGCTGCTCAGAAACTCCGACATGCTGCATCTCGGCGGCGTGAAATCCCCTCCGCCGTTGATGAAGGCCAGCTTCTCATACTTCTCCTGGAATCTGACTCCAGCGAGCACGTCATCAGAGCCGAAATCCTCGGTCCGTACATCGCAAAGTATACCACTATTCGCGGTCCCGCTGTCACGTTTTCTGTTGCTCATTCCATTTACGCAGAGCTCGCCGTCAGCAGTTGAGCAGACGACTACCTCGCCGCCCGGACACATGCAGAAGGAGTAAACTCCGCGGCCGTTGGATGCCTTGTAATTGATGCGGTAATCCGCAGGCGGAAGCTTCCCCGCGTTTTCCTCTCCATACTGAGCCGCATCGATGAGCGCCTGCGGGTGCTCCATGCGGACTCCTATCGAGAATGGCTTCTGTTCCATATGCACGCCTTTGCCGCAAAGCATGGCAAAGGTGTCGCGGGCACTGTGGCCCGGGGCCAGCACCAGCGCCGGAGCCGGCTCCCTGTATGTGCGTATCTCCCCGCTTTTCGGATGAGGCCCTGTAAGCACGATCTCACGGAGCACGGAGCCCTCGCAGATCAGTTCCTCGAGCCTGGTGCCGAAGCGGATCTCTCCACCCAGGGCTTCTATCTTTTTACGCAGTTCAACTATCACCACTCTGAGCACGTCGGTGCCGATGTGCGGCTTCGCGAGATACATTATGTCGTCTCCCGCGCCCGCGTCACGGAACTCAGAGAGCACCTTTCTTATGAGCCCGTCCTTTATGCCCGTAGCAAGCTTGCCGTCAGAAAAGGTGCCGGCGCCGCCCTCCCCGAAGAGCATGTTTGCTTCCGGATCGAGGACACGTTCCTTTCTGAATTTTTCCACAGCTTCTATGCGGCCTTCCATGGATGGTCCGCGCTCTATAACGAGAGGCCTGTATCCCTCCGATGCAAGCTCGAGCGCCGCAAACAGACCGGCCGGACCGGCCCCTATAACGACAGGTCTTCCGCCAAGAGCCTCGTCTCCATGCACCGGAGGGCGCATGGCCGCGGCTTCAGCCTCTTCATCCACCGCAGAAAGGTTCCTGTTCCGTCCTTCCTTCAGCTTTTTTCCCGTAACAAAATCGACCGTATATACATACTGTATATGCGGCTTCTTCCTGGAGTCTATGGACTTCCGGCGTATCTCCCACTCCGAGATATCCGTTTCACGGATATGAAGCTCTCTTGCTATCTCTTTTGGGATCACATCTTCCGGATCCGATATCGATGTTTTTATCTGCGCTATGCGGTATTTCATATGTTTTGCATCCTATATGTCTTCGGACTCTTTTGCAGCCGAAGCGATATGATCCGCGGCGGCCAGGCCTGTGACCCAGGCGTTGCTGAGGTTGAAGCCTCCGCAGCAGAAATCGCGGTCAGCCATCTCACCGGTGATATACAGACCTTTTACGAGAAGCGATTCCGAGCTCGCCTCATCTATTTCATCGAGCGACACACCGCCCATGGTGACCTGCGCGTCGTTCCATCCGCGGATCTGCGAAGGATGGAATTCCAGCGAGTGCACATTATCGGCGATCGCACACACCTCTTCATCGCTGAGCGAAGAAAGCTCTCTGTCAGCGAGCATTCTTCCGTTTTCATCATAACCGCTGCCTGACGACGCTATGACGAAGTCAGCGAGAGGCTCCTTAAGCACGGTGCGCAGTATCTCCCCTGCAGGCGTGTCAGCAAAGAGGCCTTTCTGCCTTTCACGGATGTATCCTGCTATATCGCCGCCCGGGAAGAGATTGGCCTTAATAAGGAACTGATCGAGGCTCTCTCCGGCCCGCCTGTCGAATCTCATATGCCTTGTCATGTTGAAGATGCAGATGCCCGAAAGACCATACTTGGTAAACTGTATCTCTCCGGCCTCCTCAAACACCTTTGTGTCTTCTCCGAAGACCTCGTCAGGATCTTTATACAGCGACACAACGCCGCTGCTCCTTGTGCCTCCGAGGCTGATGCCGCACGGCTCATGCCCGGGATCCCATTCGTCGCACTCTATGCCCGTGAGCGCCGGGACCGGCGCCACAACGCTGTGACCGAGATTGCGGGCTATCCTGAATCCGTCTCCTATCGTTCCGAAGGTAGGACCCGCCTTACCGCCCACAGCAAGCACTACATAAGAAGCATATGTGGTGATGCTTCTGAGCCCGTCGCGGTCCTTGATGATCGATTCGAGCATGAATACATTCTCACTGCCCGGCGCAGCGTCAGAGACCATGGACGCAGGCATGTGCTTAACAGACATAAGCTCTTCGCCGCAGGCGAATTCAACGCCAAGCGACGCGGCTCTCTCTGTCAGGAGCACAGCCACATCCGCCGCGGATTCTGAATACGGATAGACGAGCCCGTTCTTATACGCTTTTGTGACGAGCCCTATCTCCCTGAAGAACTCCATTATGCGGCTGTATCCATCCGCTTCCGTATTGCTTATATTGCAGCGGCCGCTTCCTGCAGCGCGTATCTTGCGCCCCGGCTCAGGCATTTTCTCAATTACGAGCACGCTAAGATGAGGGGCCCTCATCCCCAGCTCTATGGCCGCCGCCAGTCCGGACGCGCCGCCGCCTGCTATTACAACATCTGCTCTTCTGATTTCTCTGTCCATTGTTATTAATCTGTACTTCCGAAACCTCCGTTGCGGGCGCTTTCAGACCCGGCTCCGTCAGGCACCTCGTATCTCACCACGATGCCCTGCGCGAACGGCTTGCCCTCAGCGAGAGGCACAGTCTGATCGGACGGGTTTACGAGGCTCACTATAATGTGCCCTTCGTTGTCCGAGTCGCAGTAATCCGCATCGATAACTCCTACCGTGTTCGACAGCCTTATGCCGTATCTGAATCCCAGTCCGCTTCTCGGCATTACAAGGAGCACCTTGTCCCTGTCTTCCTCATCGCAGACCCAGCGCACACCTGTCGCTATCCTGAAGCTGCTTCCGCCCTCAAAATTCAGATTGAAAGGCATGTAGAAGTCGCAGCCCGCTGAGGAAGTCGTTGCCTGCTTAGGCAGCTTTATTGAATTATACCACTCCCTGAGCCCGCTGTCGGAGAGTCCCTTTACTCCGCAGTCAGCCTTCCACTGTTTGAAGGAGACCTTCTCAAAATGTGACATTCCTTCCTCCTAATTGCAGGCGACTGCTTTTCTGAGTTCATCTGCCTTGTCTGTATCTTCCCACTTGACGCCGAGAGCGGTTCTTCCCATCTGGCCGTAGGCTGCGAGCGCTCTGTACTGAGGCTTGTCGAGCTCGAGCTTTCTGATGATAGCTGCCGGGCGCATGTCGAAATGCTTCTTTATCAGATCTGCGATCTTTTCTTCGTCGATAATTCCTGTTCCGAAGGTGTCAACACATACGGATACAGGCTCGGCAACGCCTATCGCGTATGCCAGCTGCACTTCGCATTCAGTCGCGATGCCTGCGGCAACTATGTTCTTCGCGATGTAGCGGGCCATGTAAGCTCCGGAGCGGTCTACCTTTGTAGGGTCCTTTCCCGAGAAAGCTCCGCCGCCGTGCGAGGAGTGACCGCCGTATGTATCGACGATTATCTTGCGTCCGGTGAGGCCCGAATCGCCCATAGGGCCGCCGATGACGAACCTGCCTGTAGGGTTCACGTAGAACTTCGTATTCTCATCGATGAATTCCGACGGCACCACAGGGTCTACCACGTAAGTCATCATGTCGTCTCTCACCTGATCGAGCGACACATCTGCGCTGTGCATGGTGGATACTACTATGGTATCTATCCTTGTGACCTTTCCGTCGTTGTACTCTACTGTCACCTGCGTTTTGCCGTCAGGTCCGAGATAAGGCAGCGTGCCGTCCTTGCGCACCTCGGCAAGTCTCAGCGCCAGCACGTGAGCCAGCTTAGTCGAAAGAGGCATGAGCTCTTCTGTCTCGCTGCAGGCATAGCCAAACATCATTCCCTGGTCGCCCGCTCCTATAAGCGCGAACTCGTCTTTTTCTTCGCCCGTTTTTACCTCGAACGACTCATTGACACCCATAGCGATGTCTACCGACTGTTCCTCCATGTGCACGATGATATCGCATGTGTTTCCGTCGAAACATTTGTCTTCACTGTCATAGCCGATATCGCATATCACCTTTCTGGCGATGGCTTCGTAGTCGACATCAAAATTGCCTGAAGCTTCGCCGAAGATCATAAGAAAGCCCGTCTTGGCAGCGCATTCACATGCCACGTGAGCCTTTGGATCCTGCGCGAGAATCGCGTCGAGCACGGCGTCTGACACCTGATCGCATAATTTATCAGGATGTCCTTCAGTAACTGATTCAGATGTAAACAGCTTTTTCATTATTATCAATAGTCCTTTCACTTAATACCGGCCAAACAAAAAGATCCCTCTGCCGCATGCAGAGAGAACCTGACATCCTCATCTGCCGGGGTATGGCCTTTACCCCGTGGGAATTGGCACCTTCACTTCCTGTGAGGTTGCCGCGGGGTCTCAGGGCCCATTCCCTCGCCCGCTCTTCATAAGGACAAATCAATTATATTCCCGCAAAAACTAAAGTCAAGGACTATCCGCCGCGCTTTTGAAATGCTGGCACGCAGCTGCCGCGGAATGGCATATGGCGTATGCCTCCGCTTATCTGTTATACTGTATGCATGGCTGAACTCAAACTTATATATGGTAAAAAATCAGATAAATATGATCACTTCAGGGAATTCGACTTCGAGACCTGCCGGGCGGTATGCACCAGGCTTATGGGAGTCGTTGCTCTTAAAGTGACCTGGAGAAGCAAAACTGACAGACGCGAGCGCATGTATCAGGTGATCCACCTGGATTACTCCGAATACGGCATCGATGAGTATCAGGAGTTCATCTGCACACCGGGCAGCGAAGACTTCGCTGACAAGAAGGAAGAGATGAACGCCCTGTGGAACCACTTCGTCTATGTCATGGGCGGCAAGACCGACAGCATAGACGCGGCCTGCATGCTCAGGCTGATCGAAGACGCCCTGCCGCTCGCTTCCGAGGATTTCTCTCGCGAGTATGACAGCGAAGAGAACCGCGCATTCCGCGCCTATGCCAGGATGCGTCTCAGCCTTATGCAGGATGCACTGAACTGCGAGGGCATCACCTCGGCAGACTGCAGCACCAGGGATGCGATCGAGTGCACATCGCCTCTGAAGCTCTCCGCCTATGAAACGATAAATTACTTCATCATGAGAATGGTGGACAACGACCTCGACGCCGCCTCGTACCTTTCATCAATGCGCATGGAAGAACTTTGCGAGTGCGATCTTACCGGGCCGGGAATACAGACTCTTATCAAGTGCGATATAGAAAGAAGCGACAGAAAGAAAGATCCGCCGGCGGACGGTCTTTCATTCCCTTTCCGCTGCCGTCTGACCACCCTCGCCAGAGATGCGTATTATCACTACACTCTGGTAATATGGCTGAACGGAAACCACCGGGCCAAAAATCCGCTGATCACGGATATAAAGGTAGGCTCCATGATAAAACTCTCCGATTATGAGGCGGCTCTGCAGATCCGCCGCTCGGAGTTCCTCACCGTATTCGACTGCAAGGACGAAATGATGAGAGGCTTCGATCCGAAGTATATAAGCCTGTTCGCCAACTCCACTCAGATGGCGGTCCCTAACGGCTGGCTGTATACGGCATACAAGGGAGACAACTCGCATGTGGATACAGCTTCGTACAAGCTCAACGATGATGTCTACGGCTTTGCCCTGCTTTCCATAGCGGGCGAGCTGATACTGATGAGCAACGATCTCAGGTACATCTCGATGCTCGATGACGCCGCTGTTTTTTCCATGTACGCACCTTTTATAAGCACAAAAGGAAGGTACCGTCTGGACACTCCTGTATTCCAGACTCTGTGCGGAGCAGCCGGAGCCATGTTTGAGGATATGGTCGAACCTGAGGGCGACTGAACAGGATTTTTAAAAATACAAAAAACCGCGTCTTCACATTTTGTTCGATTTTTACGCACTTTTTTTCAACAAAACAGGAATGCCTTTAATTTATATGGTTTGCGACTTTTCCACAAAGTTTCAAAAAATCGTATACAATCTTTTCCACTTATGCATGTGGAAAACTTCAAAGCTGAAAACGTTGAAATTTCAGTCTTTGTAACGATTTTTTCCTTGTGTCAACAGGATTTATCCACATATTTTGGGACTTTTGCAAATCCGATTTTTGTTCGATTTTGTGAAACGCGTGAAACATCAGAAAGGATCTTAAATGCAGACAAAAAGAATATACCAGACTGATCCCTATGCAGTGGAAAACGATGCTGTGATCACCGCCGTGCGCGAAAAGAACGGCTTTGCCGTCTTTGCCTGCGACACATCGGTTTTCTATCCGGAGGGCGGCGGGCAGCCTTCTGACACCGGCAGTGTGTACCTTGCCGGCTCCGGACAGACCTTTGCCGTGACCCGTGCCTTTGACGAATCTCTCACAGGAGATGTGTGGCATACCACCGACGCCCCTGCCGGCACTTTCAGCGAGGGAGACAGGGTCAGGCTCAGCATAGACTGGGATCTTCGTTTCCGCAACATGCAGCGCCACTGCGGCGAGCACATGCTGAGCGGCACCATGGATACACTCTTCGGCGGAGTCAACAAGGGATTCCACATGGGCGAAGACTACATCACCATAGACATCGATCTCGGCGGACGCATTCTGACTGATGACGAGCTCGCTCTCGCGGAGCGCACGGTAAATGAAGCCATCTGGGCCGACCTTCCCGTGACTGTGACCTGGTTCGAAGACTACGAGTCCTCTCTCGCACTTCCGGTGCGCAAGAAGGTGCCTCACGATGGCAGAGTATCCGTAGTGACAGTCGGAGACCTCGATGATCCGTATGACTGCATCGCGTGCTGCGGCACTCACCCTGCCCGCTCATCAGAAGTCGGCCTGCTCGCGATCTACAAAAGCGAGCCTAACAAGGGCATGACCCGTATCTACTTCGACTGCGGAAAGGCCGCTTTCAATAAGCTCAGCGCGGATTCAGGGATACTCGCCGAGGCCGCAAGACGCTACTCATGCGCCCCTGCAGATCTTTTGGGCAGACTCGATGCCGAAGCAGAGAGCATCTCGGCTCTCAAGGCCAGGCTCGCCGGAATGACTGCCTATGTTAAGGATTCGGAAAAAGAAAAGATACTCGCGGATATCGGAGATGCCGGCGCAGCAGGCTATGTCTGCAGCTCAGACATCCTGAGTCCTGACGATCTTCTCAAGCTGGGATTTTCAGTCATCAACGAAGTGCCGGGACTCTTCCTTATACTCAGGCAGCTTGAGTCCCATACATGCCTGCTCCTGTCATCAGCTGAAGAACGGAAATGCGGAGCTATAGTAAAGGAAAACGCAAAGAAATTCGGCGGCAAAGGCGGAGGCCGCGATGATAACGCAAGAGCCATCTTCCCTTCCAATTCCGACATGGACGCTTTCATCAAAGAAATCCGCTCCTAAACACCCGTTTGCGTGGTAAAATAAACTTACCGAAAAAAGGAGGATAGAAATGGACGATAAGATCATCGTAACTATAGACAGAGAATTCGGAAGCGGCGGTCACGAAGTCGCAAAGCGTCTCGCCGACAGGCTCGGAGTCGCTTTCTACGACGAAGAGATCATCGCCCGCGCTGCGGAAAGCACAGGTTACAACGCGGAATACATACGTGAAAACGACGAGAAGGCTCCGGATTATTCATTCAGCGCCCTTTTCACAGGCTTTGACTCGTTCCAGACCTCGCCTTTCGCCAAGGTGCAGGAGGAGGAATTCAACATAATCCGTGAGATCGCCGCTGAAGGAAGCTGTGTGATAGTAGGACGCGCGGCTGATTACATACTCTCAGACGAGCGTCACGTCAGCATATTCCTCTTCGCGCCGTTCGAGGAAAGGGTGAGAAGAAAGCTCCAGATCCACAACACCATGGAGCCTGAAAACCTCTACGACCTTACGACTGTGGAGCGTCAGGTAAGGAACATAGACAAGCAGCGCCGCAGGTATTATGAGTTCTATACCGACAACAAATGGGGCGGCCGCGATGAATACGACCTTCTGATCAACACGAGCCGCGCAGGAGTCGAAGGTGCAGTAGACATAATCGAAGCGTATATAAAGGGCGGCAAGGATAAAGACCTCATGTCAGATCTGGCCGAAGCTGCAGCCGATGAGCCGTCCTTCTGACAAAAAACATAATTACCCGGAAGCGATCGATGATCTGCTTCCGGGTATGTTTTATCTTGCTGCCTTTCTGAGGCTCTCCACCTCGGCCGGGCTGAGCCTGCGGCACTGTCCCACGGCCAGCCTGCCTATCTCGAGATTTCCTATCCCTGTACGGCAGAGCTCCAGCACAGGATGACCCACCGCCTTGAACATGCGGCGCACCTGCCGGTTTTTGCCTTCATGTATAACTATTTCAGCAACAGTCGAATTGCGGTCGTGCTTCAGAAGATGCACTTCGGCCGGAGATGTAACAAAGCCTCCGATATCCACGCCTTTCTCGAGCATTGCCGCCTCAGCCCTGGTCACTATGCCCTGCGCTCTTACAAGATATCTCTTGCTGAGCTCATGGGACGGGTGCATGAGCCTGTTTGACAGATCTCCGTCATTTGTAAGTATAAGCAGACCGGTCGTATTGAGATCGAGCCTGCCTACGGGAAACACCCTCACCTCATCAGGGACAAGCTCTGTGACCAGAGGCCTTCCCTCCTTGTCTGCCGTCGATGTCACATAGCCGGCAGGCTTGTTGAGCAGGTAATACACCTTTCGGTCCGCCGGAGCTATCCTCACTCCGTCTACCTCAACGATGTCTCCGTCTTCCACATGATATCCCGGTGATGTAAGGACAGCGCCGTTCACCTTTACCCTGCCGTCCGCTATGTATTCATCTGCCTTGCGGCGGCTTGTGACGCCCGCCGAAGCTATGTACTGGTTTATTCTCATTCCTTTTCCTCAAAATCTATGGCTATCTGTCCATAGCCTTCCTCTTCACGATCACGTCTCATCTCCTCATACTCAGGCACCTCAGGAAGGTCCTTGAGCGAGGCAAATCCGAACTTTTTAAGGAACTCCTTTGTTGTCGAGTACAGCAAAGGCCTTCCCACACCCTCCGATCTTCCGGACACCTCTATGAGATCCTTGTCGATGAGTCCGTCGATAACTCTCTCGCTCTTGATGCCTCTTATGGAGTCGATCTCCGATCTTGTTACCGGCTGCCTGTAGGCGATTATGGCGAGCACCTCGAGGGCGGCCTGTGAAAGTCTTCTTACCCTTACCGGAGTGCACAGTTTTTTGAGGAAGATGTCGTTATCTGCCAGGGTGACAAAGCCGAACGAATCATCTGCCTGCCGTATCCTGATGCCTCTTCCCTCCTGCTCATATTCTGCCTGCAGCTCTTTGAAGAGTCCTCTTATGATGTTCTTATCCGCTTCGAGCACCTCAGCCGCGTCTTTTACTTCGAGTGGCTCGCCCCACATGAACATCATTGTCTCGAGAGCTGATTTCATCGTTTTATTGCTGTACATCTGCGGTCTCCCTCTTCTTTATTACTGTTATAGCGCCGAAATTCTCGGTCTGCTCCGCGTCATAGCCCTGGTTCCTTATCATCGAGAGCAGCGACATGAAACTGAGCGTGACGTCGTATCTGTCCGGCTTCTCGGGCAGCAGTTCGCTGAATGACACTCTGCCGTTTCCTTCACTGAACTTTCTTTCGAGGATCTCAGTCATTTCACTGATGCGTGTCTCTATGGTCTCCTTGCGGCGGCGCACCCTGCTGTAACGCCTTGTGACCTCCTCTATCTTCCTCTTGCGTGTGAGGAACTGAATGAAGGCGTTGACCATCTGCTCGTCGCTCACCTGCAGTATCTCTTCAGGATTCTCCAGGTATACTGACATGTCTTCAGCCGGCTTTTCATGGACCGCGAGGTTATACTCCTCCGCAGCCATGAGGATCTCAGCCGCCTTCTTTATGCGCATGTAGTCGAGCAGCCTTCCTCTGAGCTCGATCCTCGGATCCTCTATTATCTCGACCTCTCCGGCCTCGTTGATCCTAGGCAGAAGCATGCGCGATTTGAGCCGTATAAGGACTGCAGCGAGCACAATAAACTCAGTATCGACCTCTACATTGAGCTCTTCCATCTCCTTGAGATAGCCGATGTACTGTTCCGTTATCTCGGCGACCTTTATATCGTATATATCCATCCTCGCGTTCTCGAGAAGGTATATAAGAAGGTCGAACGGTCCCTCAAATTTGTCTATTCTGACTTTATACAATTTATCTCCTGTCGGTATTTCCGAAATATATCTCTTTCAGGTAAAGCCCCTGCGGAGGCGCCGTGAATCCGGCCCTGCCGCGGTCGAGGCTTTCTATGGCTTCGCGGACGCTGTCCGCTGTTCTTTTGCCAGCTCCGGTCTCCACAAGCGTACCGGTGATTATCCTCACCATATTATACAGGAATCCGTCGCCAGTGATCTCTATCACTATTGAGTCTTCTTCATCGTTTATATCTAGCCTGCTGACCGTGCGCACAGTCGTTTCGCGCGGAGTGCCTCCCGCTGTCTCAAAGCACTTGAAGTCGTGAGTACCTGTGATATGAGATGCTGCCTCACACATCGCGGCTATATCGAGATCAGCTGCGCCAGGATACTGGAACGCGCGGTTTCGAAGGAATATGTCGCCTGTCTTGTCTATCACATACTTGTAGGTTTTACCGGTGCATGAATACCTTGCATGGAAGTCAGGCGGCATCACTTCGGCTGAAAGTATGCGTATGTCTCCGGGAGCACCGCTTCTGCCCTCGCCTCCTGCTCCGAACCTGCGGTTCATCACCTCCGGGAGCTTTTCAACGGGCATGTTTGAATTCCAGTCAAAGGTGGCGCACTGCCCGAGAGCATGCACACCGGCGTCCGTGCGACTCGTGCCGTGTATGTGGACATCCTCGCCGGCGATGTACTTCAGAACATGCTCTATCTCGCCCTGCACCGTGCGGACATTCGGTTGTATTTGCCATCCGCGGAATCCTGTACCGTCATATTCGATTTTTATGAGTACGTTTTTTCCCATTAGAAAAGGTTCTGAAGAATGATGTCTCCCGTGTTGAACAGAAACAGAAAGTACACCGTGACCGCGGCGCATGCCGAAGGAAGCATCGGATTCCTGTCCCTTATGCTGCCCTTCCCGGCCGCTATCAGTATAGCCGAGTGCACGGCAAAGAACAGTGTCGTAAGCACGTATATGATGGCTATGCCTGTCCTGCCTGTCACCAGGCCCATGCATGTGAAGAACTTAATGTCAGCTCCGCCTATGCTTCCGCTCCTGAAAAGGACCATCCCCAGAAGCAGCACAGCCAGGGATATTCCCAGCCCAAGAGCCGCGCCGGCCGCAGGCTCCCACCATTTCTCGTGATACTCAACAAATGCCGCAGCTGAGATGGCAAGCATTATGCTGAACTCATCGGGTACTACCCTGTACAGCTGGTCAGATATAGCCATCTCAAGAACTATGAACAGCACGCACAGTACGGCGATCTCATACATCACGCTCCCACCCCTGATGGCAAGGTATATGCCCGTAACAGCAAAATATCCGGTGAACGCGTACTTCCACGGGCTGCTTGGCAGCCTCTGCCGGCCCGTGTTATCCGCTTCAAGCAGCTTCGGCGGGAGGATCTTTCGGGGCTCTTCCGCTGAGGCGCCTGTCTGATCCTCGTCGTAGTCCTCAAACCAGCGCGGTTTTATGCGATTGAACGCGACAACACTGCCGTTGCCAAAAAGAATGGCCATTACGGCAGCGATGATTATTCTGGTCAGCAAAGCAGCGCTGTATTCCATCCGGTATATGCGTATCCCCTGCTATCTGATGCAGTCGTCAAGGAACTCCAGCAGGTCGGCATAGACCTGCTCTCTGTCGGTCTCGTTGAGGATCTCATGCCTGTCGTCGTCGTAGATCTTTATGGATACCTCGCACTTTGTGTTTTCGCTGTAAACCATGAAGGTCTTGCGTACGCCCTCTCCCCATGCGCCTACAGGGTCTTCCGCTCCGGATACGATCAGGATAGGCAGACCCTCCGGAAGCTTCTTCATGCGCTCTATATCGTGAGCTTTCTGCATGCCGGAGAACATGTGGTAATAAGCGTTAGGCGAGAAGTGGAATGTGCACCACGGCTGTGCCCTGTACCAGTCGACGATCTTTTCGTCTTTTGTCAGCCAGTCGGAAATGGTGCGCGGGTTCTTTATCTTCTTCAGATATGAGCCGAAGGACATCCTGTCAATAAGGCCTGCCTCCTTGCCCGCCTTGTTGATGCCGAGCATCTTTGCCACGGCCTTGCCAGCCGCGAGCACAGGTGCAGGCTGCCAGCCTGTACCCATGATGATGACGCCCGAAAGCCCGTCAGCGTAGCCGGCGCCGTTTTCTGTTATATACTGCCTGATCAGGAAGGATCCCATGCTGTGGCCCAGCATCAGATAAGGAAGATCAGGATACTCTTTCTGCATCATCTCCCTGAGGTGATGGATATCAGCGATCACCCATGCGTTTCCTTCCTTGCCGAAATATCCGTGATACTCATCGGACTGCACGGAAGCTCCGTGGCCGAGGTGGTCCTCACCCGTAACCAGATACCCGTGATCGGCAAGATATGAAGCGAAACCGTCATATCTGTCGACGAACTCCACCATGCCGTGGATTATCTGCAGGATCGCTTTTGGTTTGCCTTCAGGCTCCCATCTTATTGCGTGGATCTGAGTCTTGCCGTCAGTTGAAGGATAGTAGAATTCTTTCTTGTTCATATCGCCCTCCATGATCGTATTTATGCCGGCTTGCTGCAAAGCCCTTTCCTTTGATGAAACTATTTTAACATATATCCGTTCCGTCAGGCATCAGTCCTGATAGAGGTTAGGATATACAGACCTGTCCTTGCTGATCAGGACACACGACGCTGCTATCGTGACCGCGCCCGCGGCCATTATGGCGATCCACGCCTGCATGGCGCCTCCGCCTCCGTATATCCAGCCCAGCACCAGCTGTGAAAGGCTGGTTATCACCGTGCGCACCACGGTCACCACTCCGTTGATCCTTCCCCTGTGGCTCGATGGTATCCTTCGCGACAGATAAGGACTTTCTGCCGTCATGGTGAATATCTCTCCCCAGGTAAGGATTATCATGGATATGTAGTACATCGGGATGAAAGACCTGAACAGCGCGAAGAGGACAAATCCCGCGGCGACAAGGGATACTCCCGCCGTGAGTCTTGATGTCTCTGACTTTGCTCCGAAGAGGCGGGTGATCACCGGAGTGAACAGCACAACGACAACGCAGTTGACGCTGGTGACCGATCCATATATGAGTGCCCCTCTTTCACCCTGTATCTCCGCCAGATCGAGAGGGATAAGATATACATATCCCAGCTGATATATGGCGAAGTATCCGCTCAGTACAAGAATGAACAGCAGTATCAGCGGATTGTCTTTCAGCACCCTGACAACATTGTCATTGTGCTTTTCCTTCTGATATTCGGCCTTTGCCCCGGTCTCTACTGAAGGAACAGTATCTATGACGAAAAACTGTATGAGCACCGCCGAGCAGAATATGGAAAGCCCGTTGATGAGAAACACCAGCCACAGATGGCTTTTGAACAGAAGCCCGGCCAGCGTAGGCGACATCACGAGTCCGAGATTGGCGCAGAGATACTGCAGCGAGTACGATCTGTCGCGGTCCTCTGTAACGGTAAGGTCTGCTGTCAGCGCGTTATAGGCCGGATTCTCCATGTTCTGGCACAGTGAGCCAAAGAACATGAGCCCTATGCTTATCCACGACATCGGAATGAACGCGCAGGTAACGAAAGCAACAGTCGACAGAAGATCGAGTATGACTATAGTCTGTTTCTTGTCTCTTTTATCGGATATCCTTCCGCCAAGGTACACCGCCGGGGCCATTCCCACCATCGCTGCCGCGAGCAGTACTGAAACGCCTTTCGCGCTCACACCCATCTTCTGGCTCAGTATGAGAGTCATCATCGGCCATACCATCGAGCCAAGCCCGGTGACGAGACGGCCGAAAGCCAGTATGTAGTTTTCTCTTCTCAGTCCCCTGTACTGCTCAAGCATTCCGATGCACTCTGTAATATCGTCTCTTTGTTAATGATCTGACTCCGCACGCGAAGGTCTCGCCCCGTGATACTGATAGAACTGTGTCTCTATGGTGCCGTTATACAGCTTGCGCCTGCGGTCAGCTCTTCGTCCCGTTATTTTCTCTATCTCTTTTTCAAATTCCTTGTCAGACGTTATCAGAAAGAACGACCAGTTAGGGCATTCGTTCATCAGTCTGCCTATGTGTTCATATATCCTCTGCAGGGCTTTGCGGTCCCCGATCCTTATTCCGTACGGCAGGTTCGAGATGACCACTCCGTATTCGTCACGAGACGCCCCTTTCGGGATGCCCTCTCCCGGCATCCATGACGTAAGGTCGACACAGGCGAAGTCTATGTCATCGATCACCCCCGCCTCATCGGCGTTTGCCGTCGCTGCCCTTACCGCCTGTCTGTCGATATCCATTCCGGTTATGCTCAGTCCGGAATCAAAGTCCGCCGCCTCATATGCCGCTTTCTTCTCTTCCTTCCGCACCTCAGGCGGAATGATGTCCCAGCCGTCAGAGGCGAATTCGCGGCTCATTCCAGGCGCTATATTGCGGGCGATGAGAGCCGCCTCTATCGGTATGGTGCCCGATCCGCAGCACGGATCCACAAGCACGCGGTCCCTGTTGTAAAAGCTCAGCTGCACCAGGGCCGCCGCCAGAGTCTCCTTCATCGGAGCCGCCACATCGCGCACCCTGTATCCTCTTTTATGCAGTCCGGCTCCGCTGGTGTCGAGCAGAATCAGGAACACATCCTTATGAGCTATGAATCTTATCCGGTACTCAGCTCCGGTCTCAGGCATGGTCTCACGGCAATAAAACTCGGACAGCCTCACCGAGACTGCCTTTTTGATTATCCTCTGACATGCCGGCACACTGTGCAGGGCCGATTTTACCGATCCGCCCACCACGGGGAACGCTCCTTCGAGCGGTATGATGCTTTCCCATTCCAGAGCCTTCGTCTGCTGAAAAAGGTCTTCGAATTCAACCGCCCTGAACTCACCCATGCGCACATACACCCTGTCGGCCGATCTGAGCCACAGGTTGGACCGTACTATGGCGCGTTCGTCACCCATGTACGTGACACGCCCGTCTTCTGTTTTTATCACTTTATAGCCAAGCGCCTCTACCTCGCGTCTTACCACCGCTTCGAGGCCGAAAGTCGCTGTGGCTACCAGTTCGAGTTTCATGGTCCGGATCCTCCGCGCCTATATCTGTATCTCAAAATCAAATCCTGACTTGTAAGGCACCACCATGCCCTCGTCGCCGTCAGCCCTCGCCCTGCGCGTTTTGTTCATGTCTATCACGCGCTGGTTCTCGGAGCCGCAGTATATGAGAGTCAGGTTGCGAAGCTTTTCATCATACCTTCCGTCTACAAGCATGTCAAGCATGCCCAGCAGCTCGTCGGTCGCTTCATCGTGCCTTGCTTCGAGCTCTTCAAGCGTATAGCCGCTGTAGCTCATTAGAGTGAGTCCGATGCTCTTTATCTTCTTCGCGAGTTCCAGAAGTGCCGGGACCTGTTCGAAAGGCTCGCCGCCCGAGAAGGTGACGCCCCTCAGGCCCTTCCTTTCGCTTATCTCTTCGAAGATCTCATCCACAGTCATGTCGGCTCCGCCTTCAAAAGGCCATGATTCAGGATTGTGGCACCCGTGGCAGTGATGCGGGCATCCCTGTACGAAGATCACGTACCTGAAACCGGGCCCGTCGACTATCGATTCGGGCTCGATCCCGCAAACTCTTATAACATTATCTTTATCTGCCGCCATCCGACTGTCCTTCCTTTGTAACTATTTTCCGGCTCATGCCTTCTCTGAAGAAGCCCCGGAACCGCCCCCGGACTCCTGTGCCGACTGCCTGCGCATCAGCTCGTAGAAACCGCCCTTCATGTCCATGAGCTCGTCATATGTGCCCTGCTCAAATATAGTTCTGTGCTTCTCCATCTTCTCCAGTAAAAACCCGGCTTTCTGACAGTAACTAACCGTATAATTGTATCATATTTCCGCCTACAAAAACACACTTTGGATCCTGTCAGGTGCTGCCGCGCGGAGCATTTCATATCCTATCCCTGCGACGCCATAGTAAAGACCCGGTGAAAACATATACGCAGTGCCTTTTTTAAGGCATCGATAATGTCCTTCCTCTCCGGCTCTTGCCTTCATCTGCGAGATCCTCCTGCGGGCTTCATCCCTAAGATCTTCCCTGCTTAGCCCGCAGCCGAGGGCGTCAAGCAGATCAGGTATCGCATTCTCAATGATCGTTGTTGATTTATCCGGTGTCATCATGAAAAAAAGGTCTGAATAGAACAAACGGGGCCCGCAAAACTGCCGACCCCCGTGTCTGTAAGGTTGATTATAAAATTATCAGCAAAGCACCTCGCCATTGCAGATATAGCCCCATGACGAAATCCAGTTTCAACCCTTGAAAATTACCTGATTAGTTGTGGGACAGTCCGTGCTTTACTCTGTCCTGTACCTCGGCTCTCTTGCCGTTGTTGAATCTGTCGAGAGTTCCGACGAGATATCCTGTGATCCTTCTGATCCTTTCGAAGCCAACGCCTTCACCGACCTGACCGTTTACATTCTTTACCACCTTGTTATTCATATCGGTACCTCCGTACTAACCTTTTTCAAACCTCAATAATTTTATGCCCTGTATGTAAATTTGTAAAGCAATATTAATGTATATTGTTGTATATTTTGCATCATGCCACAGCATCTTGTGGATAAGTCTGTGGATAAACCTGTGGATAACAATTCCCGCACTAGCGGTTGCAGTCACATGGGACCGGAACGCTAGGGAATCTCATGCGGAGCTCGTTCAGTCTCTCGATAGTCACAGGCTCGCCCTCGCGTCTTCCGCATCTCGGGCAGACATCGTCGATAACTCCCGTATATCCGCAGACAGGGTCTCTGTCTACCGGGTGGTTTACGGAGCCGTATCCTACGCCCGCTTCCTTCATGAATCTGATCACTGACTCAAACGCTTCAGGGTTCTTGGCTGTGTCGCCGTCGAGCTCAACATAGCTGATATGGCCCGCGTTGGTGAGGTCGTGATAAGGAGCCTCGATAGCGATCTTCTCAAACGCTCCGATCGGATAGTAGACCGGAACATGGAACGAGTTGGTGTAGTAGTCCCTGTCTGTGATGCCAGGCAGCTTGCCGTACTTTTCTCTGTCGATCTTTACGAATCTGCCGGACAGTCCCTCAGCAGGAGTAGCCAGAAGAGTGAAGTTAAGGCCTGTCTCTGCGCTCTTCCTGTCGCAGAACTCCCTCATATGTTTGACGATCTCGAATGCCAGCTCTCTGGATCTTTCGTCCTCGCCGTGGTGCTTGCCTGTCAGAGCCTTCATGGTCTCCGCAAGTCCGATGAATCCTATCGAAAGGGTTCCGTGCTTGAGGATCTCAGCAACGCTGTCGTCTGGTCCGATGTTGTCGGAGTCGATCCAGATGCCCTGTCCCATCAGGAACGGATAGTTGCGGCCCTTCTTGCTGCACTGTATCTTGAATCTGTGAAGCAGCTGTCTGGAAACGAGCTCCATCATGGAGTCGAGCTTTCTGTAGAACACTTCGAAGTCCCTGTTCGACTCGATAGCAAGTCTAGGCATGTTGATCGATGTGAACGAGAGGTTTCCTCTTCCGCATACTACAGCTTTCGTCGGGTCATAGTTGTTGGCCATGACTCTCGTGCGACATCCCATGTAAGCGACTTCTGAGTTGTAATCGCCCTTTCTGTAGAACTTCTTATTGAACGGCGCGTCGAGGAAGCTGAAGTTAGGGAACAGCCTCTTTGCGCTGCATCTGATCGCCAGCTTGAAGAGATCGTAGTTAGGATCTCCCTCGTTATAGTTGACGCCTTCTTTTACCTTGAAGATCGATACAGGGAATATCGGAGTCTCGCCGTTTCCGAGGCCTGCCTCAGTTGCAAGCAGGAAATTCTTAATGACCATGCGGCCCTCAGGAGTTGTATCGGTACCGAAGTTGACCGAACTGAAAGGCACCTGTGCGCCCGCTCTGGAGTTCATGGTGTTGAGGTTGTGGATAAGAGCTTCCATGGCCTGGTAAGTCATCTTGTCCGTTCTTGCCCATGCCGCCTCAGCAGCCTGAGCACTGCATCTTACCAGCTGCTCTCTTGTGAGCCCGCCGGCATCGCCGCCCCTGTCAAACCAGTCAGCCAGGATCTCTCCGTAAGAACCATTGGTCGCAAGAGTCGGAGCCTCTGCTTCAGCCTTGATCTTTTCAGAAATCCCTTTGGCAGCATCATACGACACATCGAGTCTGGCCGCGATGATCTCTGTAAGAGCGGAGAAGAACTCCTTGATGTATGTTCTGGCAACGCCAGGAGCCATCGAGTAGTCGAAGTTCGGCACTGACTGGCCGCCGTGCATCTCATTCTGATTGGCCTGGATCGCGATGCATGCCAGCGAAGCATAGCTCATGATCGACTGAGGCTCTCTGAGGTAGCCGTGACCGGTGCAGAATCCGTCCTTGAAGAGCTTGATAAGGTCTATCTGGCAGCATGTCTCTGTGAGCATGTAAAAGTCCTTATCGTGGATATGTATGTCACCGTTGATATGTGCCTTTGCGATGTCTTTCGGAAGCACATAGTTGTCTACGAAATACTTTGCGCCTTCCGAACCGTACTTGAGCATCGTTCCCATCGAAGTGTCGCCGTCGATGTTGGCATTCTCTCTCTTGATGTCGGCATCCTTCGAGTAGGAATAAGTGAGCTCGTTGTAGATGTTCATCAGATCCGATTCAGCCTCACGGATCTTTGCGTGCTCAGCACGATAAAGGATGTAAGCCTTGGCAGTCTTCTCCCAGTCGTACTTGATGAGCATTGCCTCGACGATATCCTGCACCTGTTCTACTGTGCATGTCTCGCCGTCGAGCTGCTCCACTACCTTCTTTGTAAGATATGTGAAGTCAATGCTCGTCATCCTCTCGCCTTCTACAGCCTTGTTGGCAGCGTAGATGGCGTTGAAGATCTTAGACTCGTCGAACGGCATCTCCTTGCCGTCTCTTTTGATAATGCTTTTCATAATAGTTCTCTCCGTTTTGCTTGCAGCTATATATGATATTTTCTAAGTATTATCTGTTTCTGTCCCAGGCTCCCAAGGCCTTGTATTTCATGCTTTTCAAGCTCTTTTCAAATTTAAGCGTAAAAAATAGCGTTCCTTTTCCGAACACTATATATTGTAGTCATGGCGCTACAGCGTGTCAATATATTGTTATGCACTTTTTATTCCATTTTTGTTTTTAAAGAAAAACCGAAGCGCTCTTCCGGGCCTGCCCGTATTGTATTGGGCACGGCATTCGGGTATCATTTTAGCAAAGGAGATGATTCCATGCATAACCTTAACACGAAAAAAGACATAGATTTAATCGGAGTTCAAATCGACTTCGGAGCCTCTGAGAAAGGCGTCGCCATGGGGCCGCTTGCCATCCGCTATGCCGGAGTCCGGGAGGATCTCCGCAGGATGGGCTATACCGTCCGCGACAAGGGCGATATAATCCCGCCGCCTGACGGCATGAGCCTCCGCCACATGATACGCTTTGAGCAGGTGAACGCCACAAACAGGCAGCTGTACAACACTGTTTACGAGACTCTTTCTGACGGTCACTTCCCTCTTGTTCTGGGAGGCGATCACAGCATCGCCGCCGGAAGCGTTTCCGCGGTGGCCAAGCATTATGAGCCTGAGGGCGAGATCGGAGTGATATGGATCGACGCTCACGGCGACTGGAATGACGACAAGTCAACACTCAGCGGCAACATGCACGGCATGCCATACTCGGCAGTCTGCGGATGGGGACCGGCGAGTATGGTGGATTTCGGACAGACGCCGCACTATGTTCCGACAGCTCACTGCGTGCAGGTCGGCGGTCATGACTTCGATGAGCCCGAGGCCGCGCGCATGAAGGAAGCCGGCATGAACGTCTTCCCCATGGGAGACATCGACAGGCGCGGTATGTACGAGGTAATGAAGGACGCCATCAAGATCGCAGGCGAGGGCACCGTAGGGATACACCTTAGCTTTGACGTTGACGCCATAACACCTGAGTATGCTCCGGGAACAGGCACCCCGGTCCCTGACGGCATCACGGCAAGAGAAGCCTTCCTGGCCGTGGAGATGCTGGCAGCTTCGGGAAAGCTCCTGTCCATGGATCTTGTTGAAGTAAACCCTATACTCGATGAGCGCAATAAAACAGGCCTGCTGGCATCAGAGCTCATTCAGCTGGCTCTTGGAAAAATTGTATACTGACTGTGCGCAGACGCAGCAAGCCGGTGGATCGCCACCGGCTTTTTATTAAACAAAGAAAAAGAGAGACAAGATCTCTCTCGTCTCTCTCAGTTGCTTGATTTAAGCGGTTAGCTTTTGATGCAATAAGGAATCCCCCACCTGCTGCGCAGGCGGTCCCCCTTGTTGCTTAGCCGAAGTATCTCTTCAGGAGGCCTGCAAATGCCTTGCCGTGTCTTGCTTCGTCTCTTCCAATCTCATGAACGATGTCATGGATAGCGTCGAGATTGAGTGCCTTTGCTTCCTTAGCGAGGTCTGCTCTGCCCTGTGTTGCGCCGTACTCAGCGTCAGCTCTGAGCTCGAGGTTCTTCTTTGTGCTGTCTGTAAGAACTTCTCCGAGAAGCTCAGCGAAGTGAGCAGCGTGCTCAGCCTCTTCCCATGCAGCCTTCTCAAAGAAAGCGCCGATCTCAGGATAACCTTCACGGATAGCGACTCTTGCCATTGCGAGGTACATTCCTACCTCTGTGCACTCACCCTGGAACATCTCACGGAGACCGTTCTTGATGTTTTCAGGAGCATCGCTTGCTACGCCGAGAACATGCTCAGCAGCCCATACCTTATCATCTTCCTGCTTGATGAATTTCTCTGCAGGAGCCTTGCAAAGAGGACATTTTTCAGGAGCTGCATCTCCCTCATGAACGTATCCGCATACACTGCATACCCATTTAGCCATAATACTTCCCTCCTTTTAAATCTGTGTTTTTCTGTCAGTAAATTGCTGTCTGTAGTCTCAACGATGTAATATTACCATAAACAAAAATTTCATGCATCGAAATTCGTACACTTTAGTATGGTTTTTATAAGTACAATTGTTAACCCGTTTTTTATTTGATTAATAGTTTACGTTATGGTATTGTAGTGAACGTAGTAGTTATCCCCCTAAATAAAGGAGAACCACAATATGAAGATCCAGCAATCGGCAGAAGATTATCTAGAGGCGATGCTGGTACTCCAGGAAGAGCTCGGTTATATACGGTCTATAGATATAGCCAAGCACCTGGGAGTCACCAAGCCGAGCGTTTCCTATGCTGTAAAGCGACTCAGGGAGAGTGGCTACATCAACATGAATGCGAACGGGCCAATCACACTGACGCCTGCGGGCTACAAGATCGCCAAAAGGATCTACGAAAGGCACAAAGCCCTTACAGCATTCCTTGTAAAGCTCGGAGTCAGCCAGGAGCAGGCTGAGGAGGATGCATGCAAGATAGAGCATGTCATCTCGCACGAAACCTATGTTGCCATCTGCAATTTTGTAAATGAAGGAAGTAACGAAAAACTGGGCAACTACGATTTCGAATAACGCCTTCTCAGGTGTTTGCCGGATCACGCAAACTAAAACGCCTTACCGCAATCGGTAAAGCGTTTTTTATTGCCTCTGTATATTACTTGAGGATGATCGTGTTGTCGATAGCCGAAGAATCTTCTGCAATCGCCTTGAGTCCGTCTGAGAGGTCGGATACTGTAGCATGCTCAAGATCTGTTACCGAGAAATCCACTGCTGCAGGAGCGTCAACTGCTGCCTTGTCGATAACGATAGTAGGAGCCTTGCTGATATTCTCTGCTGCAGGAGCCTCTGCCTGAGGGATCTCAACTTCCTCTGCGAGATCTCCGACAAAGTCGAAATCATCGTTGTCAAGGCGCTCAAGCTCGGACTGGAGCATCTTGCGAAAGCTGTTCTTGAGTCTTCTTACCTTGGCGCTCAGGAGCTCATGCTCATCATTAAGCTTCTTGACGTTGACCTTGGCGTCGAGGAGCATGTTCTCTGCCTCGAGCTCAGCATCTCTCATCATGAGCTCAGCTCTTCTCTCAGCGCTTGCAGAGATGTCTGCCATCAGCTTCTTTGCTGTCTCGAGAGTTTCTACCATTGCGTTGTCGTCTTTCTGAGCCTCTTCGAGCTGCTTCTCGAGAGCCTTTATTTTATGCGCCATCGACCTGTTGTCGTTGAGCACCTTCTCGTAGTCTGCTACGATAATATCCAGAAATTCGTCTACCTCTCTGGAGTTGTAACCTTTTTTATCACGGCTGAATTCTTTCTTATCAATATCGATCGGCATTATCATAGTGTCTGCACCTCATCTTTCCTTCATTATCTGCTGTTATTTACGGAGTGGAATTCTATTTCCACGGACTTTCCTTTGTTGTTGATTTACCGGCCTCTGTGGCCCTGTCTACCATTGCCTTAATGTTAACATTATGAGGAGCAAAAAGGTAGATGTTCTGGTTGATTCTCTGGATGTTGCCCTTCAGCGCATATGTAGCTCCGCTGAGGAAATCAAACATCTTGCGGGCAAGATCAGTCTCGACCTTTTCGAGATTGATGATCACAGGCTTGTTTGCCCTGAGGTTGTCGATCAGCTTGCGGCATTCATCGATATTCTTAGGCTCGATAATAACCATCTTGAAGGCGCCGGAGTCGTTGCGCGATACCCTGTCCGCCGGCTCTCTGTTTTCAGTAAACTTCTGCGGCGGCGCTACTTCGTTGAATGCGAGCGGGCTGATACCCGTGCTGAGAGGTGGTTCAGGCGCGGCTGCAGCTGCAGGTGCCGAGCCTCTCAGTTCGTTTTTATAAGCATCGATCTCTTCCTGAGAGATGTTATCGTACTCGTCATCATACTCATCAGTGATACCGACCAGGTCTTTCATTTTGTCCATGAAACCCATTTTGCCTTTTCCTCCTCTATCTGTAATTGCGCGGTCCGAATATCGAACTGCCGACTCTGACTATTGTTGCTCCTTCTTCGACCGCCACTTCGAAGTCTCCCGACATTCCCATCGAGAGTTCTGTCGGCGCAAATCTTTCGGTGTTAAGATCCCAGTTCTTCATTTCTTTGAAGAGCTCAGCCGCTTCCCTGAAGTATGGCCTGGAATCCTCAGGCTCCGCTGCGATAGGCGGTATGCACATTATGCCGCACACTCTCACACTGGAGCATTCCTCCGTTATTTCTGTTACTAGCTGCTTAAGATCATCCGCGGCGATGCCGGACTTCGTCTCCTCCATCGCGGAATTGATCTCGATCAGCACATCCATCGTGATGCCGGCTGCAGCCGCGCGCTTGTCTATCTCGCGCGCAAGCTTAAGCGAATCGACCGAATGGATCATTACCACCCTGTCGATCACCTGCTTCACCTTGTTGGTCTGCAGATGCCCTATAAGATGCCATCTCACAGGACTTACATCATCGTATTTCTCGAGAAGCTCCTGTACGCGGTTCTCACCGATGTCAGTCGCGCCTGCCGCTATCGCTTCATTTATCTCTGACGCGGTATGTGTCTTGGTAACTGCCACGAGCTTAACATCAGAGGGCTCCCTGCCGCTCCGCAGAGCAGCCTCGTCTACCCTTTTTCTGATTTCTGTATATCTTTCAGCTATGCCCATTATTCTACTTTTTATCGTTATCCTTTTTTGTCTTTTTAAGACTTGCGATGTCGTCGTCAGAAGGCGTTGCGATAACCTCATCGTAAGTACCGATGGTCTCTACGTAATTGCCCTCGTCATCGACATAGATATCTGAATAGACTACGCACTTTGTGCCGTCGTCCGCCTTTGCCCTGACCGGTGTAAACACATGCTCACCCAGCTTGTTTATCACGAAAACGCCTCTTTTGCCGTCCGGCGCCTCGACTATGCTTCCGTCTTCAAGCACCAGGCCCTCAGCGCTTTCAACAGTGACTTTGGTACTAAGCGTGCGGGTATCTATGAAGCCGTCATAGAAGGTCTTGCATGCCAGTGTGATCCTGACGCTCTTCCCCTCATCCCTGACATCCTTTACCGACGCAGGCACTTTCTCACCATTCAACTCAACGTATACGGTATCACCAGCCGCATATTTTGCTGCATCGTCTTTTTTCAGGTAGTATATGAGGTACCACCTTTTATTGCAGACGATCTTGTATACCGGATAATCTTTTCCGCAGCTCTTCGATGGGGTCTTTACTGCACTTCGCCCGGTCAGTTCCTTAAGATCGCCGCGGTCGAGACTCTCTATTGCTTTTGTGCTGAGCCTTGCTTCCGCTCCGTCCACTGCGTAGCTTACAAAGCCTGCTGTGTGTGTAGATCCGTTTTCAGTGACCACATATGTATCACCGAGATCCTTCATGATCCCGGAGTACCTGCTGCCCTGCAGTCCGAGTTTAGCGTCCTGCTCAATAGCTTCGGTCCCTTCGCTGCCAGCCTTTTCGTCAGAAGCAGCGGTATCTTTATCTGCAGAGTCCGTTCCCTTTTTCTGGTCATCTGCGGTCTTGTCTTCAGCCTCAGCGTTTTTATCATTGGCATCAGAAGTCTTTTCGCCCGCTTCCGCATCTTTATCTTTATCCTGTGTATCCGCAGTCGTATTCTTTGTATCCGCCCCGGCATCCTTTTCTGCCTCGGCATCGCCTGAATCCAGATTGATCAGGTTTTCATCCGTTGGTGTGAGCTCTATGACTTTTGTTCCGGCCTTGACAAGGTCGCCGCTGTCCGCGAGCCTCTTGATATCACTCTTCCGTGACGCGGCATATACTATTTCGTCTCTCACAATAAAAGCAGAGACCTCATCAGCGACGTCTATTTTACCTTGTTCCGCTATATAGGTCCTTTCGAACATGCCGACTACTGAAGGCACGACATAGAGCGCTATACAACACAATGCGACAAGTCCTACATATATCAGGAACGCTGCTATCCACTTTTTGTTAAATAGCCCTCTTCGATTGGTTTTCATAGTTCAGAAAGATTATACAACAAAAAAGACACGCAGTACAATATGTATTTACCCGCATGTCCTCTAATAACAACATTTTGTGATTGTCTGATCACCTGTATTTTTCAAGTATTGCCTTCTGTTTTTTGGTGAGCGCCGGCTCGCTGTCCACATAGGCTTCAAACAGATCAGGGCGCCTTTCCTTAGTGAGTGAAAGCGACTGTTCCCAGCGCCACAGGTCTATCTCTCCGTGATTCCCCGACAGAAGCACCTCCGGAACCTCGTCTCCCCCGAATACCCGCGGTTTTGAGTACTGGGGATACTCAAGCAGGCCAGAGTATATGGACTCATCGCTGACCGACTCAACTCCGGACAGAACGCCGTCAAGGAATCTTGCCACGGTATCGATAAGCACCATGGCGGGAAGTTCTCCGCCAGTCAGTACATAATCACCGATCGACACCTCACGGGCACCGAGCCTGTCAAGAGCGCGCTGATCCACGCCCTCATAATGACCGCACAGGATGGTTATCTCATCCTTCAGGGAAAGCTCTCTGGCCATTTCTCCAGACAGCATTTCGCCGCGCGGCGACATGTAGATGACATCTCCGCCGAAGCCGCTCGCCTCGAACGCGTCAACTATAGGCTGCACCTGCATCACCATGCCGGCTCCTCCCCCGTACGGGGTGTCATCGACACGGTTATGCCTGTCAGTCGTGTAGTCTCTGATATCTGTGATATTCAGTTCTATGATACCCTTGTCTGCCGCTCTGCCGAGCATACTCATGCGAAGAGGAGCGAACATATCAGGGAAGATAGTGAGTATGTTTATCTTCATTTCAGTCCAAAAATCCCGGTATGAGCTCCACTTCGATAATGCCGGCCTCTTCATCGATGTTTCTAAGGAAAGCATCTACCGCCGGAATAAGAACGCTCTTTCCGCCGGCTGTCCCGACCTCGAGTACGCTCTGGGCAGTATTCTGTATCACGTCCTTAAGAATACCGACTTCACTGCCGTCCTTAATGTCCCTGACACTGCAGCCGATGAGATCGCGCACATAGTGCTCGCCCTCAGGCAGCTCCTCAAGGTCTGACGCGTAAATGCGTACCTCCATGCCTCTGATATCCTCAGCGGCATTTCTGTCGTCTATGCCTTCGAGTTTCACGACAGGCCTGTCCTTCTGATATCTCAGCCGTTTTATCGCAGCCGTGACAGTTTTTCCTGCACGCTCAAGAAGGAGGACTTTGCCCTCCTTCAGATTGGTCGAATCCTGCGCATAGAGTGTGATCCTGACTTCGCCTTTGATCCCCACAGGGCTCCCGACTTTGCCTATTAAGACCGTCTCGTTTTTACTATCAGTCTTCTTCAACTATCTCTACCGACACTCTGAGATTCTGCTTGATGGCCGCAGCCTTCACCACGGTCCTGATCGCCTTAGCTATCCTGCCCGACTTGCCGATTATCTTACCTATATCTTCGTCGGCTACCTTGAGCTTAACGATTATGTCTCTTCCGTCAGTCTCTTCGGTGACAAGGACCTCGTCCGGCTTAGTGACCAGCGCTTTCGCGATTACTTCTACCAGACTTCCCATGCCGCGCCTCCTTATTCGATAGCGCCGGACTTCTTGAGAAGTGCTCTTACTGTATCAGTCGGCTGAGCTCCGTTAGCGAGCCATCTCTTTGCCGCCTCGTTGTCGATGATGATCTCACTTGGGCTCTTCAGAGGATCATAAGTTCCGATCTCCTCGATGAACTTTCCGTTTCTCGGTGTTCTTGAGTCAGCAACAACTACTCTGTAGAAAGGCTTCTTGTGAGCTCCCATTCTCTTAAGTCTGATTTTTACCATTTGTTTTCTCCTTTTATTTATTTAGTGTTTGATATCTTAAAAACCCAGATTGCGCATCATAGCTCTCGCCTTTTTGGAATCCGGATTCGCGATGACTTTTGTCAGTTTCTTCATCTCTTCATATCTCTTGATGAGCTGATTGACGTCCTGAACAGTATGACCCGAGCCTGCCGCGATGCGCTTTCTGCGCGATGCGTTGAGCACGTTCGGCTTTGCTCTTTCAAAAGGCGTCATGGAGAGTATTATTGACTCCCACTTTTTGAGCTCCGCCCTGCTCTGCTCAAGATCGATGTCTTTCTTCTGAGCCGCTGAGATACCCGGGATCATGTCTATGATCTTTGAGAGTCCGCCAAGCTTGTTGATCTGCCTCATCTGACCGAGGAAGTCCTCAAGGTCGAACTTATTGCGGCGGATCTTCTCCTCGAGCTTGCGCGACTCCTCTTCATCGAAGGCGTTTTCTGCCTGCTCGATGAGCGACATAACATCTCCCATTCCGAGTATCCTGGACGCGATCCTGTCAGGATAGAACGGCTCGAGAGCATTGTACTTCTCGCCGGTACCCATGAACTTGATCGGCTTGCCAGTGACAGCTTTTACTGAGAGCGCAGCACCGCCTCTTGAGTCACCGTCCATCTTGGTCATGATTATGCCGTCGACCCCAAGCGCCTGATTGAATCCGTCGGCGATGTTGACAGCATCCTGACCTGTGAGCGCGTCTACTACGAGGAGTATCTCATGAGGTCTGATCGACCATTTCAGTATCTTGAGCTCATCCATGAGCTGCTCATCGATCTGGAGACGGCCGGCCGTATCGACTATCAGCACGTTGCAGCCGCGCCTCTGAGCCTCCTTGATGGCTTCCGAAGCGATCTGCTCAGCATCGTGACATTCCCTGTTTACATATACAGGAGTATTGACTGCCTTACCGACTATCTCGAGCTGATCTATAGCTGCCGGTCTGTATATATCGCATGCAGCCAGCATCGGATGCTTGCCGGTCTGCTTGAGCCATGCCGCAAGCTTGCCCGCGGTCGTGGTTTTACCTGTACCCTGGAGACCTACCAGCATGATGACAGTGAACCCGCTCGGCGAGTATGTCAGCTTGCTCGCGGTGCCTCCCATCATGTCGACCAGCTCGTCCTTGACGATCTTGATGACCATCTGGTCTGGAGTCAGGCTCTTGAGAACTCCGGCACCGAGCGCCTTCTCTTTAATTGTGGCGACAAATTCCTTTACGACCTTGAAGTTTACATCTGCCTCAAGAAGAGCCATCTTGACGACACGCATAGCGTCTTCAAAGTCTTTCTCGGAGACAACGCCCTGACCTCTAAGGTCCTTGAACGCTCCCTGTAATTTTTCGGATAATCCTTCAAATGCCATTTATGCTCTACTCCGTGATCTCTTTTATGAGCGCCCTGAGTCTGTCCGCTTCCCCTTTGCTGAGCCCTGAGTCTCCGATTATCCCGAAGGCTGCCGCGGCCCTTTCCTGATTTTTCTCATACGCGGCTACGAGTCCAAGCTTGTCCTCATATTCCTCAAGCGCCTTTTCCGCTTTCTTTAATGTGTAGTGGACAGCCTGCCTGGTCTGTCCGAGCTCTTCGGCTATCTCGGAGAGTGAGAGGTTGTCCTCATGATACATGGCCATGACTTCGTTCTGAGCCTCACTCAGAAGGCTCCCGTAGAAGTCATACATCATGCTCGTGTATTCCACTCTTTCGATGTCGTCTTTCATAACACTCTCCGTAAAACGATAAGCGGCATGACCTTCCGGTCACACCGCCATATAGTAACATATCAGTTAGTTTCTGTCAAACATTTTCTTTGACAGTTTTTATCCGGTTATTTCAGTATTTCCTGATACTTTCTGCATCGTTACGGTACCCGGAGTAATTACTTCATTATATTTGTAAAGTATGAACTTCTGACGGCCGTTTGTCGGTGTGCAGATGTAGCACTCAAAATTATCCGGCACCGTTATACTGAGCTTCTGTGCATCTTTGAAGCGGGCTACCGCATCATCTTTGACCCTGCTTCCGAAATTGCTGCTTGTGGCCCATCTCAGCCAGGCATCGGTTCCCTGCTGTGACATCTGCACCATGTACATGAACCTTGCCGCATTCGTATGCACCTGAAAGCCGGAGATCGTTTTGCTGTCGCGTATCCAGTCCTTCTGGTACCCGTAATAATATGCTATTTTAGCTACCAGAGATGTATTTGCCGCTCTCGACATCGTTGCTGTTCCTGATGCACCGGGCTCAGTACCCGCCTGGCAGCAGCACCCTATATAGTTTCCATCTGTTGACCAGAATTGCCGGCTGTTGCCGAACACTCTGCTTCCGTATTCAACACTGTTTCCGCCGGCTGCACGAAGCATAGGAGCTTTCAGTACCGGGGTATCCTGCCCGGCCTCACCATCCTCCTGCCCGGTCCCGTTTGCGGCCTGCTCCGGACCGCCGGACTGCTCAGAGTTTTTTTCATTCTGATCAGGCACTGTATCCTGTTCGGAAACCTTTGTCGGTTCAGACTCTTCAGCCGCTTCACTTTCTGCACTCTCTGCCCCGCTGCTTATCACCGCCCCGTCTTCTGCGAATACCGATATCACGGACGCGGCGAGAACAAAAGCAAGCATCACCGTCAGCATCAGCCTGATCCTTTTTTTATATACCTGGGATCCTTTCATTTTTCAGCCTCCTTCTTACATATTTTCTCCGCATCATCTGTCGCTTTTAGTCCTGCCGCGCCGTCTGAGCGTTAAGAGCACTAATGCGGCTGCGGAAAGTGCGAATGCCAGTCCTGGATATAGCAGCATGTTTGTATCTCCCGTTGGCGGTGCTACAGTGTCTGTATAAATGAGCTCCGTCTTATCCTCGCTGCCGGCCTTATAGACGAGCACATAGCCATGGCCGTCATTCAAAGCTATCACCTTCGCCCTGTATACGGTCTCATCTTTGTTTACGCCTTTCTTTTTTGTCGTCTCCCGCGTGATGGTATACCACCATATTTCCGGTCTGTCACAGCAGATGCTTCCGAAACTGTAACTGCCTTCGTCACTGATGGCTATCGTTTTCTTTCCTCCCTCGCTGCCTTCCGGCATCGGTGCCCGCGGATCGTCCGCTGTAAGTGTGAACTTGTCTCCTCCAGCAGTACTCACATTTCCGTCCACTATGTATGTAATATTGACATCTATAGTCACAGGGATATTTTCCCTTGCAAATACCCTTGCGGGTATGGCTGCTGATGCAATGAGCAGTGCCATAAACGCGGTCACCGCCACAGCCGTCGCTCTATGTTTATGATTATTCATAAAGGTCTTCTCCTTACTATGGTAAACACTTTTCCTTTTATTGACTTGCGCCGGACCAGTCCAAAATGCCTTGAATCCTGTGCTGTTTCTCTGCTGTCTCCCAGAATCAGATACTCTTCAGCTCCGATCTCACCGGTCAGATCCTTCTCCCCGGCATATGTTTCATCATACAGGCCCTGCCTTTTCTGAACCGGCAGTATATTTCCGTTGACAGTCAGCATGCCGCCGTCTGTTTTGCCAATAGTCTCTCCCTGCACGCCTTCTATGCGGCCGATCTGCATGCCTGCCCCCGGCACTTCGTAAAGGACTATGTCCGTGTTTATGATGCGGCCGGGCCGATAAAATATGATGAGATCGCCTTCATGTACAGACGGAAACATATCGTTTGTTGGGGCAAGTGCGATGCCGAATATAAGGCTGAATGTGAAGATCAGCCCGGCGGCAAACCCTGCTGTCTTTATCAGGGCATCATGTTTCAGCTGTTTTATCAGCCTCGTTTTCCGCTTTATATCCGCATCCGTTTTTTCTTCGCTGGCGGCTTCCGGGAACAGCCCTGTCTGCCTGTTCTTATTTTCCATGAACATTGTTATCACCTGTGTGCTCTCTTTCCGGTAAGCCCGCAAAACACGACTATCCTGTCATCTGTCATTTCACCAAGACATGTCGAAAGCGCGAGAACATGCTTATGTTCTGCTGCATCTCTCAGATTGATCGCTTTTCCGGTCAGATAGCTGAAGGGAATCGTTTCTCCGGGTTTATATATCTTTCTGTCATACGCATTGAATACTCCTGCAGCGAACACTTCTATGTCATAATCATATTCAGCCGTCAAAAGCTTGCCGGTATGGTTTTTCCTGAAGAAACCCTCATTCAGATATTTCTCCAGATCTCCGAACATCGCTCCGCCTGCCATATGATGTCCATGTATGATACAGTATGGATCGCCAAAGCCTTCGTTGTCCTTATCCATAAACAGCGTTCCGCCCGCATAGAAATTCCCTTCAAATCCTTTATCAAGATAATCAAAGTTGTCACTGCTTCTGACGACAGGATGGTCTATATGAGTTCCGTCCATAATAAGCCACGCCTCTGTATCGGGATTTATCTCAATAAGCTGAGTAAAGCTGTGATACTTTATGGTTCCGAAGCCTTCCTCAAGGATCATCAGACTGTCAATCAGACCCGACCCTATGAATGTGATCATAAACAGCAGTATCGACAATATGACACGGTCGATCCATTTGTTGATCTTTCTCCATCTTTTGAACCGGACGCTGAGCAAAGCATGCAGCTCCTCTTTTTCGCTTATACAGTCAGCGATATTCCTCTTCATCATATTCCCTGCGCCTTCTTATAACTATCAGCGACAGTGCTGACAGTACTGCGATCGAGGCTGCATATACTGCGTAATCAAGTCCGGCAATACCGGTAAGAGTTGCGATATCCCTGTTGTTTTGGAACAGAATGGTCACAGTACCGTCAAATCTGTCAACAAATTCGATCTCTGTAGACAGATCTGAGTCCGGATCCGAATTTGCCTTGCCAAGATGCGCTGCATCATTTCCTCCCGGTGTGTGTGAGTTTTCACAAAATACCGCTTTGCCATTCTTATTTGTTGATACGATATTGTACTGTGCAACGTGGTCTGATGCCTCCTCCGTCACCTGATACGACGCCGCCATTGGAAGCGCATTCAGGACCAGAACATCGCCGTCCTTCAGCTTCACCCTGAACTTTACAGTTCCTGTTTTGTCAGCAGTGAAACTTTTTCCGTCAGCTGCCAGGCATTCCGGCGGCTCCATATCATAAAGCTTTACTCCTGCTGACGTTACATCATTAGATTCGATTCCGGCGGATGATGTTTCTTCCGTTGAGCCCGAAGGTATATCGGTGGTATAAGTCTGCCCGTTTTCAAGACCTGTGATCGTAACCGAGAATATGAACTCCTTCGAAAGATCGCCAAGATTTCCTGTGACATTTTTCTTCAGCACTACATCATGCGTGATCTGCCCGTTCCACATCCTGTATGCCTCAAGAAAGTCCGGATCATCCGGTGAAGATATCCCCACCTTTCCGGGATTGTCGTGAGTAACATCTGAAGGTCCGCCGGCATTGTTGTTTTCGACCCGGCCTGTATTTGGTTTTGCCGGATGTCCTCCGTCTCCGTATCCGGTGCTGTATTTACTGTCAACATCCTGGCTCAGCATAAGATCGTTAAGCCAGTTCTCAGCGTCAGCCAGCCCGTCTGATGATCTCATGGTGTTGTCAGGCTTATAGTCAGTGCCGGCATTGTTTGTCCAGGATGTTATTGTATGAACATATACACCGGAACATGTATCGCCTTTCTTCGTGCCTCTTCCATACTCATCTGCCTTGTTATCAGCTGCAGCCTCCCTGTTGCAGACGTAAAACACGACATAATATGTGTTGTTGTCATAATCGACACCTGCAACATCCTTCCTCAGATCGCTCAGGCTGTCCGCCCCTCCGTTCGGACGGGAGCCTGCCTCTTCGATCCTGTACATGTAATAGCCTGCCCTGGAAAAGCGGAATGACACATCAGTCACTCTCGTCCTTCTCCTTCCCTCATCGATGCCGTAAGTATTGCTCAGATCGTCAGAGTTGACATGCTTTTGTCTTCTGTCTCCGTACTTGCTGGATGTATTGTTTTCATTCCCGTTCCGGAAGTTGCCTAACGAGACCAGCGCCGACCAGGGAGCATTATCCACATTGTCCGGAGATATTACTGTAATGCTGTGATGAGCAGTACTTGAAGCTGCGGGCCTGGGCATATTTGCCTGAGAAACAGCTTTCCCGCTTTTTGATGTTTTTACATTGGCATTATCCCATGCAGCTACCGGTGTGATCTTATACACGAAATCCTCTATATTCGGGAATTTGCCTGACTGATTGACAGTAAGGATCTTACCGAGTCTTATAGTTCCTGTTTCTGACGAATTTGCCTGCCTTACAGCAGTACTGTTTCCTGTCCTGTTTGTGTTATAGTCGGTCCTGTCGCTGTCTGCCGCTCCCGACACAGCAAACGCGTTTGCTGTCATCATCACGGTAATAATGAGCGACATCACAGCTATGCCTGCCTTTCTCTTCATCATTTCACTTCCTCCTGTTCCTAACTGAACCTGTTTCGCTTTGCTGCAAGCAGCACCAGACCGGCGAGTGCAAGAACCATTGCACATGCCCAGATCCCGGAATTTGAACTTACAGCCGTTACTGTTGCAAGGTCCCTGTTGTTCTCCCACAGCACGACAACTGTGCCATCGAACTGATCCACGGTCTCAAGAGCCGTTGAAAGCGACTTTGCTGTGTCGCTGTTGTTGTCGGCTGAAACCTGAACTATCTTTGCACCCTTGCCGGCCATGTCCTCTGAGTACAGTTTGTATGCCGCAACATGGTCTGATGCCTTTTCTGTGATGCGGTATTGTGAGGATTTCGGCAGCTGCTTTATTCTCACCTCCTGCCCATTCGTAAGTGCGAGAGGTATGACAGCCCGGCCGGAAGGATCAGCGATAAATGTCTTTTCATCGTCACCTTCTACCTCATATGCTTTCCCCGGAGTCAATCCTGAAAACTCAGCAGTATATTCAAACCGCTTTGTAATGTCTCCAAGGTTTCCGGTAACGACCTTTCTTATCCTGATATCCTGACAGATCACGGCTATCTGACTTTTGTCGTTTTTGTCTTTATGCGCAGCGACAAGGACTTCAGTATCTTTTCCATCCACATTTCTGATAATGTAAAGCTCCTGAAATGCTGTGACGCTGTGGCCTTTGACTTCTTCATATTTGTCGGCGCTGAGTTTCATCTCTGTTTTTCCGGATGTGTTCTTTCCTGATGAAAGCCTGACGCTGCCATCAGAATCCGGCACCTTCTCCCCTGTCACGGTATCAGCGAGCCATCCCCTGAACACATAGTTCTCATTCGGCAGCAGACCTTCGTACGAGATAACGTCCGTGACTTCCCTCTTGTCTTCGCTTATGGATGCACTTGTGGAGAGCACCGGACATGTGATGGTCTGCGCCGCGTCATTGATATCCTCGTGTTTCTGGAGTTCAACCGGCACCGTCTCGTCATGGACATTTGACACACGCAGCAGTTTTTCGAACACGACCGCCTTTGTTCCCGGTCTTAGTGCCGACGCATCCACAGTGAATCTCACCTCGACATCCATCACATCCTTTGTTGCCTTGAATTCCTTTGATGCGGTGATCTCCTTGTTTTTCGCATCCTTCAGAGGCAGGCCGGTGCTCTTGTCCATGAGTCTGCCGGTTACCCTGTATTGTCTCCCCGGGTAGAGACCTGTAATGTGTACTGAGTCTGTAATAGTTTCCTCTTTACGAGCGCATCCTATGCGTTTGCCGGAGCTGTCAACGACTGCCGAGGTGCTCAGCGTCACCGGACTGTTCTTCACTTCGACCCGCGAGTCCTGATTGCTGGCTGCAGTAAAGGAAGCATCATCAGATATGTCATATCCGTACGGCGCGCTCAGTTCTCTCAGCGTATAAGACCCTGCCTTCAGGCCCTTCACCTTATGCTCCTCTTTTGAAGTCACCCATTCATCAATGACATCGCTGCCCTTCAGCAGCTGCAGTTTCGCTCCTGCCATACCGGTCTGTACGCCTGTATCGGTCTTCTTTATGTATGTGTTGACCGGTTCATTCTCAAATATGAGAGTTTTTGCATGAAGCCTGCTGTCATCTTCAGCGCCTTCGATCTCCACAACCGCCTTGCCGTCCGCATCCTGATAGACATGCCCGCAGCACAGCCTGTTGCTGCGTTTGAAGCCATCAGGCGCACGGGTCTCTTCGATAGTGAACCAGCCCAGCGGGAGCACCCTTCTGCCGTTCTCGTCTTTATAGAACATGGAGCCTGCTGGCCTGCTTGACGAGACCGGTTCATCATTCTGCCAGTCGAATCCCGCCCCGAAGCTGTCTGCCGGAGCTCCGGATGGAGCGGTTTTTTTAGTCGTTTTGAATACCCATTCGTCTTTTGGTGAAGCATCAGCGATCTCATCTTTCGCTGCAACATCGTAGTACTTCACAGTGAACAGCGCACCTGCAAGTCCGGTGTATGCAGCCTCTCCGGTCTTGTCTGTCTTGAAGACCACAAGCTCCGGTACGCCATACACAAGAGGCTCTTTTGAGGTGAAGCCTGCAGGATCCGTCTCACTGTCTGCGCTGTTGACAGTGATGGTATAAACCTTTGGATCAAGCTTATATCCCCGGCTTGCCTTTACCTCTTTTGCGTAATAAGTTCCGGGCGCCATAGTGAGCGTATTGGCTTTTCCTTTTGCGTCTGTTGTCAGGATCGCCTCATTTCCATCAGCATCTTTTGCGGCAGCATTACATGCTGCATCAGTATAGAGCCGGTATTTTGCCCCTTCGAGGCTGTACTGGCTATTACCTTCAGCAGCATAAGCACCCTGTGCAATGAACCCTGCTCCAATCAGGCATCCCAGACTTATCACCATAAGCAGTGACATTTTTTTAAGCATGTTTTATTCTCCTTTCATGATCGTCCGGCAGGCGGGCCCGCCGGCAGGCTGCCTCCATTCTATGCCCGTGAAAAGAGCTGTCAATCTGTTGAAAACACTGGGTTACAGCCGCTTTTGAATAACGGTCATCCATTGCAGGAAATCGGTCATTTTTTGTCGGATATCGTGCAAAAAATGTTTTGTGAGTTTTCCCTCACAAAACAGCGGTACACCAAAAGGCTGTGTTTTTGGCAACAAAAAAAAGAGGTGAGATTGCTCTCACCTCAGCGTTATGAAACCTTTACCTATATATCCGATCTTGCCAGTATCTGTGCCGGAGTCTTTCGCATCGTCGTAAATACCGGTATCAGTCCAGTGATCAGGTTGAACACCAGCAGCAGGCCAAAAGTCACAGCAGCCACAACAGGTGTGATCATGTATTGACCCTGCAGGTAGTATGTTGTCTTTACGACCTGAGACAGTGCCAGATACATCACAGCGATTCCCGGAACAGCCGTGATAAAAGTCATGACAAGGATCTCTCCTGTGAACATCTTGTAGATATCACCTTTCTTCAAACCTATTGCCCTAAGGGTCCCTACCTCTTTTATTCTCGAGAGGAACGACGACCTGAGCATAAGGAACATCTCTATCAGTGAGATCAGCACGATAACAGCAGCAACGAGTATCGAAGACATGAGCTGGTTCTTATGGATATTGATGTATTCCGCTCTGTCTCTTGTGTCATTCAGGCTGGAAGAAACACCTGATTCATCCAGTATGTATTTCAACAGCGCGACATCCGAGGCATACGCAGAGATGTATTTCTGCTTTGAAGCATAATGCTTACTGATTGTATCAGCGTTGACATAGTAGGTATCATCGTCAGCAAGATCACTCTTATAAAAGCCTACTACTCTGAGCTTTTCGCCTGCCACCTCTACATTTATGGTGTCTCCGATATCTACCTCATCACGGTGCATATCATTTATGATGACTTCCATGGCTGCATCCGGTTTCTGGCCTTTTTTTATGTCGATCTTATTATGGGAAAGATCAAGGTCCATGATCTTTCCGGCTTTTACATAGTCCATTGCTTCGCCGGTCCCCTGTAAAAAGCCCAGCGACATTCCACTGTCAGCATCATCAGCATTAGTGATTATATACATTGCCTGCTCAGGATCAACGAACAACGACGGTGATTCCGTATCTGAGATCCCGACTATTCTGTATTCATCAAGATTCGGGACCTTGATGCTTCGTCCTATAAAGTCCTCTGCCGATTCAAGGCACACCACCCTTCCGAGGTCATCCCGGAGGAATCCATCGAGAACAGACCGGTCTATGACGACATCATGCGGATCCGCCGGCATGGAACCTGCTGTCAGATCCTCAGGTTTCAGTACACTTGTGAACACTATGGATACTGTGACAGTCTCTTCCGCGTAGCTTGTCTGTATATAATCGTCCAGCGGGAGCGTGACAGTTTTCTTGGTTTCGCCAGGCAGAACGTAATCGGCTGTCTCAAGGCTTCCGATTATATCCAGCATCTGCTCTATCCTGTCCGAAGCAGGGATGGTAATGTAATTTCCGTTTGTAGTTCTGTAGTCCACTGGTTTGACTTCCAGGAGACCATAAACATTACTTATAGCAAGGAAGGCAAACATCGCTGCAAAAACAAAGCCGAGAAGAAGGAGCTTCCTGATCGGGCTGAAATTTCTGACAGTTTTCCAGCCGTTTCCAATCATGTTGGAAAAGCTGTATACCGGTGTGTATTTTGCCTTATATCCTGACGGAAGATGCGCGGTATAGTCGAAGTCAGTATCTTCGAAAATGGTTTTGTCGATAGCTTTATAATGCTCATCGATAAGTTCCACATTCGAATCAGAATCCGCCACATTATATTTACCGCCGGTATCTATGTAGATATTATTGCCCCTGACAACCAGCTTTATATCTGTCTGACGGTCATTATCGCTGTAGACATCAACGGTGACATTGTCCTGCTTCAATCCCTTGTGGAACTTCATATCCTTAAGATATATTCTGTTCTCAAGCTGATACTCAAGGGATCCGGAAGAACCGTTATCACATATGCTTTCGATCTTCCCGTCTTTTATCTCTGCAATATAGTCCGAATAAAAATCAGCTATATTTCGTTCATGCGTTACCAGTACAACAAGCTTGTCCTTTGAGATCGTTTTGATTATATTCATGATCTCAAGAGTATTTGTGCTGTCGAGGTTTCCGGTCGGTTCGTCAGCGATTATGATCGAAGGGTTCTTTACTATCGCTCTGGCTATCGCGACTCTTTGCCGCTGGCCGCCCGAAAGCAGCCCGGCACGTTTATTCCTGTACTGATCGATACCCACCTTTTCAAGGCAATATCTGACTCTGGATTTTACTGTTGCCGGATCCTTTATTCCGATCATCCGCAGCGCTATTGCAACATTCTCGAATACAGTCCTGTCATCGATCAGGTTAAAGTTCTGGAATATATAGCCTATATTTGCATTCCTTATGTTGTCTATGGCAGCCGATGATGCGCGGGTAATGTTCTGATCATCGATGGTTATAGTTCCGCTGTCAACGCGGTCCAGCCCTCCTATGGCGTTCAGCAAAGTGGTTTTGCCGCAGCCCGAAGGCCCCAGAATACAGAATATCCCTTTATCAGGAAGCGTGATCGAGGTATCATCGATGGCATGGATCTGATTTGATTTGCCTTTGTTGTAATACTTATTGACATTATCGATCCTTATCATACTCTACACCTCCTCCCTGAAAGTCTTCATGGCACTCTTCGAGAAGATATGTCTGGAGTACGTATTGGCGATGAGCAGTGACATCAGCAGAAGCAGCGCTCCAAGTATGCCATAATCCAGAGGTGAAAGATAATAAAGCATCTTAGTGATCTTTCCGAACTCATATCCCGTAAGCTGCTGAAGCATTCCCTTGTTTACAAGCACTGCAAACAAGACTATCACTCCATAGGCAATGATCATCATAAGAATGAGCTCGATCCTCAATATATTGCCTGTATTACTCTTTGATGCACCAAGGATCCTCAGGGTCGAATAATATGGATTCCGTGATCTCATGATCAGCCTGATTACCGCATAGGCGACGAAGAAGAGCACTATCAGCTCCAGAGCCAGTCTTGCATAAGTCATAAGGTCGATCATGCTGCCGATATCACCCTTAGGATCCGACAGCGAGTCCTTTACCACAAGTGCATCAAATCCCTTTTCAGCAAGAGCCTGCTTAGCAGCATCAGATTCCTGCTCGTTGATCAGAAAAACACTTATCTGATAATGGCCTTTGTCATACAATTCTCTGAAATCATTGCCGCTGATAAATACACAATTGTAGATGGCACCATAGTCATCTTTAGGCAGCCCTATCAGCTTATTACAGTTGTCCTTTGTTATTATTTTATCTACTGTGTATTTTCCTTCGGATTCAAAAAACTTGTTTTTGACTTTGATGCTGAATTCTTTATCTTCTGCATCCTCGTCCTCATAGTAGAAGCTCTGGCTGTCAGGGATGTAGACTTTGCCGTCAGGTACATTTGGCGAAGCAAATACAAATTGTCCGCTTTCGTTGATGACCCTTGTTCCCGCATAGCTGAACTCGGTCACCGATGCCGCGGCCATAATAGAAGTCTCAATTTCATTTGACACAGCATCGCTTACGTATATAGTGGAATAACCGTAAAGGGCATCGCCGGTGTCATCGTCATCCATAAATACTATGATTCCCGCGACTTTGATGCCCTGCGCAAAGTCATAATTCAGTGCCTGCTGAGCATCGTTGATCACAGCAGTTCTCCCTATATACTCTTCGCCCCGGTTAGCCATGGCAATGAACTCATCGGAAGCAGCTCCAACTCTGATCACTATCTCGTAGTCATTTTGAGGTTTGTGCCCGAACGTGATCTCCTCAGGGTCCAGCTGATCTGAAGAAACTATGGAGCCTTCTATAGCACAATCTCCCAGATCTATACTTACAGGCCTGTCAATGGAAATATCATTTTTCGCTATCCTATCTATGTTTGGGATGCTTTGTATTACAGCAAAATCACTGTCTGTAAAGCTGCTTTCATCTGTTTTTTTGACAATCAGCCGGTCTGAATTTGTATTCAACAGGTACGGGTTGCTGCCAAGCAAAGAGGTTTCGTGCATGCGGTTTATCTCAGTTGTATACTGACTCAATACCGCTGCGGAAACGAAGAAGTACACAATAAACAAGAGAATAAATTTTGCAGGCAGGTTAAAAGTGTTGCGCAGACCCAGTCTGAACTCTGAAGCTCTTTTCATCTCGCCGATGCTGCCCAGATCGATTGTACTATCTGCGGAATCTGCCTCCGTAAGGTTCACACTTTCCGCAAGATTCTTGTACAGCTGATCTACGGATATCTGCTCATCAGCATTTCCCCGTTTTATCCTCTTGTCCTCTATGATATGGCCATCGTGCATGGTCAGTTTACGCGTTGCATACGGCTCCGCCTGCTCATAGTTGTGTGTCACTATGACAACGAGCTTATCCTTAGCCACATTCGCGAGTGTTTCCATTACGGATCCTGCAGAAGCACTGTCAAGATTTCCGGTAGGTTCATCTGCGACTATGATAGGTGCATCCTTTGCGATCGCTCTGGCAATTGCGACTCTTTGCTTCTGACCGCCGGAAAGCTTTGACACTTTGGTATTGCGGAACTGACTAAGCCCCACCATTTCGACCAGCTGATCAACACGGTCCCTGATCTCGCTCCTCTTCTTGCCCGATAAAAGCAGCACTATCTCAATATTCTGGTAAACAGTGTAGCTGTTTATCAGATTGAAGTCCTGAAAAATATTCCCTATATAAGTTTTGCGGTAAGACTCATATTCTTCGGTACCGTAAGCGGTGGTGTCTTCACCGCAAACGATCATCTCACCCTCCTCATATGTATCGAGCCCGCTTATAACGTTCAGAAGAGTAGACTTTCCGCTTCCGCTCTCACCTGTGATAACGACGAATTCGCCTATATCCAGATCGAGATCGACACGCGAAAGCCCCATGCTGACTGAATCTTCTGATGTATAGTATTTTGAAACCTTTTTTAACTCAATTGTATGAGACAATTATTATCCTCCTTAGACATTGCCATACTGCCATGTCATATTCCAAGACATTATATCACTTTGAGTGGCCTCATAATGAACTATATAAAATAATACAGAGAGGTGCAGTGCACCTCTCTGTAAATCTTTTTATAATACCGGTTATTTATTTCCTATGCTTCCGGCTTACTTGTGAAATGTGCTATAGCATGAACCAGTGCTACTACACCGAGGATTCCTGCTGCTACCCAGCCTGTTGCTCCAACTGCCGAGCCTGCAATGCTCGAGAAGTATGTGCCGGCCTGTGTTCCGTAGAACGCGCCGAATGCTCCGGCAGCTGCTGCGAGAATCGCAAAGATTCCTGCACCCTTGTTCTTCTTCAGGAAGGACAGGATAGCTGCGAGTACAGCGAGAACTCCGGCTCCGAGGAGCGCGCCTGTTCCGACAGCTCTTGCAGTGATCTCTTTTGTGATCAGAACGCCGTCTTCAGCCTGATAGCCTCTTCCGATATCAACAGCTGCAAGGCCCTCTTCGAGTTCGAGATGCAGATCGCCGTTATCGAAATCAACGTCGCCTTTCAGTCTGTCCGCAATGCTCTTCAGATCGAGATCAGCCTCAGTATCTGTAAGAGTCTTGAGACCATCTCTTACCTGCTGCTCACCATCTTCATACTCAGCGAGCTTAGCCTTACCATCAGCAAGCTGCTTGCGTCCGTCTGCGAGCTGCTTCTCTGCGTCTGCGAGTTTTTCAGGTGCTGCTTCATAATCTGCCAGGCCCTGTGCATACTGTGCATATCCGTCAGCGAGTTTGGCCTTACCTGCTGCGAGCTTAGCCTCTCCATCTCTGAGCTTTCCAGGTGCCGCTGCATAATCCTGAAGACCCTGCTCCTTGATTCCCGCCAGAACTTTTATCAGACCAGGAATGACTGTACCGGAAACGGTCTTCATGTCATCATTGAATTTATCAAGATCATCATTAGCCAGTCTGTTTCCGCTGTATGCCTGGAGCAGTTTAACAAGATCCGGTGCCTTCTGGTTAAGGACAGGTCTTACTTTTTTATTGTTAAGTGCACTCTTGAATCCGCTTGAAAGGCCAAATGCGAGAGTATCTTTACCTTTCTTGAGCTTAGAGTATCCATTACACCAGCTCTCAAATTTTCCACTTGTGCTTTCTGCCTCGTCAGCACTTTCCGCAAGCTTTTCAGCGAGAGAACTCATATCACTTGCAAACTTTCCTATTGTCTTTGCGAAAGTTGCATCGTCAGACCAAAGCGGCTGCGCCTGCTGGGCAAGAGTCAGGACTGCCAGATCGCTGGTCAGATCATTGTAGAGATCCTCATCAAGTTTCTTGACCATAGATAAATTGCCAGAGCCTCCCAAAGCATCAAGCGCATCACTAATATTCTTTGCAACCTCCTTCTTGAGGTTAAGCGTATCACTGAGCTTTTCGATTCCGGCATCATACTTTTCAATGCCGTCATTGATTGCTTCCAGCTGGCCTTTAATAGTTGCAAGAGCGGTGCTTGCCTTTATCTGATAAGCTTCAGGGATGTTGACAATCTTGTCACCGGCTGGAATTTGAGCAGGTACAATTGCATCATTTCCGGCCTTCTGTGCATAGCCGCCAATAACACTCTGCAGCCCTGTCAAATTTTCCTGCTTTTCCTCAAGGGTTGCCTTTTGTCCCTTAATATTATCGATCTGAGCCTGTCTTGCGGCAGGGTTACCGATCAGGGTCGCTGCATTGTTGAAATCTTCCGACTTTGATTCAACAGCTTCCGTCGCTTTTTGCTCAGAGCGTTAAGTTTAACTGCAGCGTTTTTAAGAGGCTCAATGCCGCTTTTAAGCGCATCATTGAAATCCGCATAAGTTTTTGCTGTAAGAATCTTGTTGGACAGGCTAGAAGTCATTTCGCCAAGTCCTGGTCCTGCAGCAGTGTCAAGAGTCGATTTTTTCTCTTTAACAGTATAAGTTATAACGCCTTTAGCCTGCTGGAGCCCTGCATCAGAATAGTTCTCAGTATCTTTCGCCTTTGCCTCGAAACCAGCTTTCCACGAAGGGCCTTTAGAGCCGTCTTCATTTATCGAATACTTTTCATACGAAGTCTTTGCTAACTGGAGATTTTGGATGGACTCATCCAGCTGTGCAAGATTGCCAGGAGCTGCCTTATAGTCAGCATAGCCCTGTGCAAGTTCTTTCTTTCCGGCTGCAAGCTCTTTTTCGCCGGCTGCAAGCTGCTGTCTTGCGTCAGCAAGTTTTCCCGGGGCTGCCTCATAATCAGCGAGTCCCTGTGCATACTGGGCCTCACCGTCAGCAAGAGTCTTCTCACCCTCAGCTAACTGATCCTGGCCATCAAGGTATGCCTGCTCATTTTCCTTGAGCTGATTAAGTCCGTCTTCCAGCTTATTCATGTTGGCTGTGGACTCTTCACCTGCTTTCTCCCAATAGTCCTTGCAGGCAAGCACGTCATTCAGGTTTATGGCTCCGCCATAAAATCCGAAGAGTGCCGCTGCTACGAGGAGAATGCTTAATCCTTTTTTCATGTTACTTCCCTCTCTATATCAAGCGATATTAAATGTGTGAAAACCACCAAAAGGCGCGACAAAATCGCGGCCCCCACTTATGAAACTATTTTATCATTTTCAGTATCCAAAAGCATAACAATTGTTAAGATTTGGTGAAGATTATTATGTACTAATTCTAAAACATATTTGGACCAACAAAAAAAGACAACTTAACGTTGTCTGATGCGATAAAAACTCTAAACATGTTGATCGGCCATTTATGCAGAGAGCCTCTCTGATACCGATAAAAATATCAAAAAATGAAAAAAGCGGCGACGTCCTAATTTCCCAGAGGGTCACCCCCCAAGTATCATCGGCGCTAAGGAGCTTAACTACTGTGTTCGGGATGGGAACAGGTGGATC